>PWRA01000169.1 GCA_003556385.1 Dehalococcoidia bacterium
CTAGATCTCGAACTCGTCCTTGGTCTCCACAGCTGCGAGGCTATCCCTTAACCCCTCGGCTGCTTGCAGGGCTTCCCTGAAGGCCAGGACGTTCTTCTCCACCTTGGACGGAGGGAGTCTTTTTCCCATGACTGCAACCAGCGAATCGGCAGTTGCGATGGGGCAGAGCGATGCCACCGCGCCAAGAGCTGCCATGTTGACGGCTCTTATCTCACCTGCGTTTCGGGCTATCTGCTCGAAAGACACCCGTGCCACCCTGTTCCAGGGCACCCATCCCACCCGGCTCGAGTCCACGATAACCAGCGCTCCTTCTTTCAGGGCCCGCAGGTTCTTGACGCACGCCTCCTGCGTCAGGGCCAAAAGGAGATCCAGCTGTACCGCCTGGGGATAATCGATCTCCGTATCGCTTACCACCACCTCCGAGACCGAATTGCCTCCCCGGGCTTCCGGACCGTAGTTCTGAGTCTGGGCCACGTACTTACCGTCAAGAATGGCGGCCTCCGCCAGTATTATCCCGGCCAGGATTATACCCTGGCCCCCGGACCCGGCTATCCTGACCTCATACCTTGAGTTTTTCTCTGGCGAGTTTCCCATATTCCTTATCGTAGATCGGTCTCTCCCGGTCGACGAGGACGCCGATGACCACCTTTCCGGCCAGTTCGGTCTCGTTCATCTCCGCGGCTTTTTCCACAGTTATGGCATTGTCCCGCTGCCATGCCATCATCTCGACGGGTGACGCCAGTCCCATCCAGCGTCCCGAGTAGGTCACACACTGAGCAAGCACTTCGACCATGGAGAACCCATCCTTCTTAAGAGACTTTTCTATCAGCCGCTCCAGTTGAGGCGTATGATAGACGGTGGTTCTGCCCACAAAGACCGCCCCGGCTGCTTCTACTAGCCGGGATATGTCAAAGGGAGCCTCGAGGTTTCCGTATGGGGCCGATGTGGTCTTAAGGCCATAGGGAGTGGTGGGGGAGGATTGGCCGCCGGTCATGCCGTAGACCTGATTGTTGATCACGAAACTAACAATCTCCACGTTGCGCCTGGCAGCATGGATGAGGTGATTGCCTCCGATGGACGCGGCATCGCCGTCACCCATTATGGTGATCACCTTCAGACGCGGGTTCGCCAGCTTCACTCCGGTGGCGAAGGTGAGCGCCCTGCCATGGGTGGCATGCAGCGTATTGAAATCGACATACACGGGAAGCCGGCTCGAACACCCAATGCCGGATACCAGCACCACCTCGTCCTTGCTGTATCCGATCTTGTCGATGACCCTGATCAGCGCCTGCATGAAAATCCCTATGCCGCAGCCGGCGCACCAGATGTGTGGAAATCTCTTGCTGGAGCGAAGATACTTGTGGACGAAGTGGCTTGATTCCTTCACCGATAGACCTCCTCGATCTTGCTCAGGATCTCCCCGGGGGTTATGGCTGTTCCATCTATCTTGTTCAGGGTCGCTATCTCACAGCTGCCCTGGTTGACCCTCTTCACCTCACGGGAGATCTGCCCGACGTTCATCTCCGGCACCAGTATCACCCGGGAACTCTCTGTGATCCCGGTGATGGTGCGGCGCATGAACGGCCAGAGTATCTTGAGCTTCACAAGCCCGACCTTAAGACCCTTCTGGCGGGCCTCCTTCACGGCCTGCAGTCCGGCGCGGGCGACGCAACCGTAGGCGATCACCGTCATTTCCGCGTCCTCAGTGAAATAGGAATCGCACCACTGCAGGCGTTCGAAGTCGTTGGATATCTTGGAGAAAAGCCGCCGCATCAAGGCCTGGACTTCATCCGGCCGGGTAGTGGGATAGCCGCGGACATCGTGATGCAGGCCGGTCACGTGGTAGCGATACCCTTCTCCAAAGGCCGGCATTGGGGGCACACCGGTGCCGGGATCGCCATAGGGAACATGCCATTCAGGGGGTACGGTCGGCCGGGGCCTGTTCTCGATCTCAAGCTCTCCTTGAGGCGGGAGCGACACCCCTTCTCTCATGTGGCCTACTATCTCATCAGCGAGTAAGATGGTCGGGGTACGGTATCTTTCAGCAAGGTTAAAGGCCTGGATAGTCAGTTCGTAGAACTCATAGACCGAAGATGGAGCGAGGACTATGATCGAATGGTCGCCGTGTGTTCCCCAGCGGGCCTGCATAACGTCGCCCTGGGCTGCCTGGGTGGGAAGACCTGTGCTCGGCCCGGCCCGCATGACATCGACGACAACGCAGGGGACTTCCGCCATGCAGGCATAGCCGATATGCTCCTGCATGAGCGAGAACCCCGGCCCGCTGGTCGCGGTCATGCTCTTCGAACCGGCCAGCGAGGCCCCGATGATGGCCCCCATGCTGGCGATCTCGTCTTCCATCTGGATACAGACTCCGCCGGCCTCCGGCAACTGCCGGGCCATGTATTCCATGATCTCAGTCGCTGGAGTGATGGGATAGCCGGCATAGAAACGGCAACCGGCGGCGATAGCGCCCCTTACGCAGGCTTCGTTACCCTGCAGCAGAACCTGACTTTGTTTTCTGCTTTTCATCCTTGGTGACAACTATGGCGAAATCCGGGCATCTCATCTCGCACAACCTGCAGCCCGTGCAACTCTCGAGGTCTGTTATGGTGGGGACTGAGTCTTTGTCGGCTACAAGCGTCTCCTTGGGGCAGAAGGCGATGCATATACCACATTTCTTGCACCAGCCTCGATAGATGTCAACCCTTGTCATGCGGCCCTATTATACACCATTCTGAACAATTTGGCCTGTCCGGAATCTCCGCGCACAGCATATAGGCCCGTGGCCGTTCCGGTATACCGCTTCACGGTACCCGGGGTTGTCCGGAAACCGTGAGATAGTTACCAGGGATTGTCCTCATGAAAAGTCATGTGATCAATGAAATACTGGTTGAAGTCAAAGCGCCACGATAGCTCGATGTGTTCGATGAACCCGGTGAGCTCGAACGCTGTCTGCCAGTAGTGCTTCGCCAGCAGGACCATAGCTGCTCCGGTACTCGCGGCGTTACCCAGGGATCTGACGATCTCCGAATCCACCCGCGGCATCAGTCCCGTGCGCATGGCGCTGTGATGGTCGATGTAGTTCCCCAGCGCCCCGGCCAGATATACACGGTCGATATCCGACACCCCGACGCCAAGGTGGTCCATCAAGGTCTTAATACCGGCGGCAATCGCTGCTTTGGCGAGCTGGAACTCTCGAACGTCTTTCTGAGTAAGATAGATCGGTCGTTCGCGTGCGCTCTCCTCGGCGGGGACGACCAGAAAGCTACTGAGTCCGGAGCGGGTAACCACTCTTGAGTTCAACTCGCGGCAGTCTGCTCGCGGTGAAGGACTAATCAAGCCGTTTTCATCGATGATGCCGCACTCCAGGAGCACGGCGACCAGGTCTACCAGCCCGCTTCCACAAATGCCTTCCGGTTTGACGTTGCCGATGACCCGGTAACGCAGGTTGCCGTCTTCCAGGGCTACACCCTCGATGGCTCCTGCGCGGCCGTTCATGCCGTGCGTGATCCTGGCCCCTTCCAGTGCCGGACCGGCCGCCGCCGAGCATGTCAGCAATCGTTTGCCATTGCCCAGGAATATCTCCCCGTTGGTGCCCATGTCCAGTCCCAATATGGTCTCATCCTGCTGTTCGGCAACCCCGGAAGCGATGATAAAGCTGAGTAGGTCGCCCCCGATATAGCCTGACTTCATGGGCATGGTATACAGGATAGCGGCCGGATGCAGGTGTAGACCCACGTCGGCCGCATCGAGAACCAGCCCGTCGGTCACGACCGGAGAGAATGGCGCCTGCGCAATGCCGGTGGGGGACAGGCCGAGGAGAAGATGCTGCATGGTGGTGTTGCCCGCGGCAACGGCAACGAAGATATCCTCCGGATTGATGGTGGCCGTTTCCAGCAGGTTTGCTGTGATCTGGTTCAGGTCCTTGAGTATGAGTGACTGCATTGTTTTCAGGCCCCTCGGGTGTTCCTGGCAGTACTGGAGACGGCTGATCAGGTCTGAGCCGTATCTCTTCTGGCTGTTCAGGCACGAGCCGACCGCGACCTCACTTCCGTCCGCCAGGCTGAACAGCTTGCCGACCAGTGTGCTGGTTCCGAGGTCGAAGACCAGTCCGTATCTGCGGTCGATCTGCTCCTCATCCTGCCAGTCCAGGAGGCAATGGTCGTGTAGGACTGCCACGCCGCGGAAACTGCCTTCCTCGAGATCGTCACGTAACGTGCGAAGGCAGTAGAGCGATGCCTGCAAGTCCCGGTACTCCGAGCCCAGTCCCAGCTTTATCATGTCCAGGTCTGAGAGACCCTCATGTTGAAGGCTGAACGGCAAAGTGACCAGCTGCTTGCTTATCAGGGGCTCAAGCTGGTCCTGCGGTATATACCTTTCGCTCAGAACGTGACTGGTGGTGAGGATGCTGAAGTATTCGGCGGCGGCCTCTTCTTCCTCGCTGATGGAGATCGCAAGGTCCCGGTTTATCCGGGTCCGACAGGCAAGGCGTATACCTTGCTCCAGTTCGTCCTCGTCCAGGAGTGCTCTTTCCGCGTCGGATGGCGCCTCTATTTCGGACAGCACCTTCACCTTGCACTTGCCACACCTCCCCAGTCCGTAGCAGTCGCCTTCTAGCTCTACGTCCGTGGACTGCAGTGTCTCCCAGATAGTCTCCCCGAGGGCCACATGGAACCACCTATCGTCCGGCAGGACGTGCAGCCAGACATCACTGGTGTGGCGCTTTCTCTTGCCCGGTCTTCTGGGGCGCCGACGGCTCATGCTCATGGGCGCAGCCGGGGGGCCATCCTGCTTTGAGGTACGAAGCATAGTCTAAATATACACCAAACTGCGTGTGTCGGGAATGTCTGACGGCGTCGGTCGTGCCCGCACACATCCTCTTCTACTGCCCTAGAGGAGAGCGGTCAGCATTCTCTCCAGGTACGAGTAATCGACGTCACCTACGTCAAGCGACAGCCCCAGGAACTCCGACACCTCGTCGGCCCGGGGCATCAGGTCGGGGTCTGATGGTTGTCGTAAGTAAAGCAATCTGCGGTACTGGCCGAAACAATATCTCTTCATCTCCTCATCCCTGAGTTCGAGGGGTTCAACACAGTATTCCTCGAAGTTGAGCAGGAAGTTTCTCTCAACGAAATAGGTACCGGCCATTTCCCTGATGAGTTCCTGGAACCGCCCTTCGCCGAGCAGCATCTCATAGCAGTAGTGCCCAGGTACCCTGTATACGCTGTGTCGCCGGCAGAATTCATCGATGTCGGGGAAACACTCTCCGTAGACGCATATTATCCGTTCACCCTTCCGCCTGGCGGCGGCAATCGCTTTCTTAAGGCGTTTCTTCAGCTCCTGCGGGTACAGATGAAGGTGCGACGGCAGGTACGTGAAACGCAGGTAGGGATACCTGTGCTCCAGTGCAAGGTCGTCGAAAGCGGGTTTGAAGACCGAACACGCGATGACACGCGTAATGCTTTGTGGCGGATCGGATATCGTCATTCAAATGCTGTATATGCCGGGGTTGGTTCTCGCTATCTCGGCAGTGAGGTCGAGGTCAAGAAGCCCTTCCGTGTTCTCCCTCAGGATGCTCCGCACCACGTCGCTGGCCCGGCTCAGCATGTTGGGACGGCCTCTTTCCTCCCAGACATCGAAATTGTGCCTCACACTCAATTCGGGATAGAAGAACTCCGTCATCATGTGCTCGACGGTATGGTCTTCGGCGATGTAGTTGCCGCCGGGGCCCACCTTCTCGATCACATCGAAGGCCAGGGTGTCCTCAGTCACCTTTATGCCTGCCAGCATCCTGTGAATTATGCCGATGATCTCGTTATCGATGACGAACTGCTCGTAGGAAATCGAGTTCCCCGAGTCGAGTATTCCGGCAGCCAGGCGGACGCAGTCGGCTCCCGCCATGGCGACTGTCAGACTGGATATGCTCTTCTCAACGCCTGCCTGGATGTCGGGCCTCTTCGCCTCCGTGATTCCCCCGGAGGCGTAAACAGGCAGTTTGTAGTGCTTGCCTAGCTGCACTGTGGCGGCATTCATAATGGCCATCTCCACTGAGCCGAGCGCCAGTTCCATTCTGCGCAGATCCATGGTCATCGGGACGGCACTGTAGATTACCCTGGCGCCCGGGGCCAGTATCTGGGCTATGGCGATCCCGGCCAGCGCTTCGGCATGCATCTGGGCGAGCGTCCCGGCCAGGGTAGCCGGCGCGGTGGCCCCCGAGATAGGAGCGGGCGCGCAGGTGACGGGAATACCGTGGGCGGCGCAGAACTCGAGCACGTTCAGCGTGTTCATCTCGATCGTGAGCGGGCTGACCGGGTTCGTGATCACCGAGACGAAGGGCTTCTCTCTAAGTTTCTCTTCTCCACCCGCGATCAGACTGGCCAGTCTGTGCATTTGCCTGGCGCCTTCTACGTCACCGCAACCTCCCATCACATGTTTCGCGGTACGGTTGAAGGCATGGTAGAAATCGTTCAGATGGTAGTTCCGCGGGGGCATGTCGTGAACCTCGCAGGCGATAACGTAGAAACGGATGTGGTCCAGGCGCTCGACTAGTGTGGCGGTGTTCGCCACGTCCCTGAGCATGGTGAGACGGTAACCGCCTGTTTTCATATCGAGGATACGGAACACGCGTCCGCCGTTGGCGAAGTAGACGCCGCCCTCTCCCAGTTGCAGGTCGTTCTTGCCATCTCTGGAATAAAGGGTGAAACGGGAGGGGGCGCGAGTAAGGACCTTGTCGAGGAGGTCGCCGTCGAACCGCACTCTCTGTTCGTCGCAGTCCACCCGAGCCCCGGCCTTCCTCAGTATGTCGAGGTAAGTGCTGTCCAGGATTCTCACGCCGACGCATTCCAGTATACGGCGTCCGGTCCGGTCGATCTGGGCTATGTCGGAGCGTGTCGGCGGTCTGTAATGCGGCATACCTGATCCCATATCGGAACTCACCTTCACCCGGCCTTGACGATTCGGTCGATTTCTGCCAGCACTCCATCGGGCTTGGCCGCCACCTGATGCTCGGAGAGTATTCTCCTGGCTTCGGTGTTGCAGGCCCGGTAGAGGTCGGCGGCCCCGGCCTCGTTCCAGGAATCGTAGCGGGAGCGGTCCAGAAGCCGCGGCAGGAACTGCGCTTTCATGAAGTGCTCGAACGTATGGTCATCCAGGAGGAAGATCGAACCAGGTCCGCCGCCGGCTACCCTCTGTATTGCGTCGAGCGCCAGCGTTTCTTGGTTGACCGGGATCCCGCGGGTGAAGAAGCGGCTCATTGCCACCAGCTCGTCGGCCATCGTCACCATCTCAAGCGAAGAAGTGTTGCCGTATTCCAGAAAGCCTACGTCATGAATCAGGTTGGCCCTGGAGAGCAGGGCGGTGACTATGGAGAACATGGCCTCGGCACCTGCCTGTGCGTCCATGACCTTGGCGTCGGAGGCCCCGGCGAAGGCCCATATAGGGAGACCGTAGATTTCGTCACGCATATCGGCGAGCGCCGCCTGGGTGAGACTCCACTCGGGGCAGCCGTACGAAACGACGGTCGACTTCATATCCAGGACGCTGCAATTTGGTCCGAAAAGGAAAGGGGCCCCCTTTCCGGCCAACTGGTGTACAGTTAGTCCCACCAGGTTCTCGGCAATCCCTATCGCCATTGCTCCGGCAAGCGTGACGGGTGCGCCACCTCCGGCATTGGAACCGGAGGGAAGGCAAATGGGCACTCTATGCTCCGCACAGAAGATCAGTTTCTCCATTACGTTCTGGGGGAAGCGCAGCGGACTGATGGCCTCAGAGTAGTTGAGCAAGAACGGCTTGCGCTGCAGGTTTTCCTCTCCTGATGCCACCTGACAGGCGATGTCGTGTATCCTGGCGATGTCGTTGCCGCTGTCGGCGATGAATACGATCGGCTTACTGGAGTTTCTGACCATCTCGGCAAAGACGTAAACGTAGATGGATTCCACAGGGACGTCATCGGGGTTGGCCATGGACATGGCAAAGCTCATGTTCTCCAGTCCGTCGACCAGCCTGGCAAAATTTGCTACGTCCTTAAGGACGGTCCGACGACGCTCGCCACTCTCCAGGTCCAGTGTGAATGTGGCGTCGGATCCGGTTCCGTAGTAAGCGTTGCCGTTCGTGAGGCACATCGCTTCATTGCCCTGCTGGTCGTACAGGTCGATCTGCCGGGGGGCTGATTCGAGAGCCTTCTCCACCACGGAGGCGGGTAGCTTGACCCAGCCGCCCTCGCTGGATTCAGCCCCGGCGTCAAGCAGCATCTCCAGCGCCCCGCGATGCTCCATCCTGACGCCGGTCTTTCCCAGGATCTCCAGCGCCGCCTCGTGAATTGCCCACGCCTGGTCACGGTTCAGCACCTTCAGTCGAGGTTCGAATGTGTCTGCCTTCAATGCCTTCATGGTTACCTCCTTAGCCCCGGCGCCTACTCCTCTGAGCGGTCGATGCCGAGCAGTTCCTTGGCTCTGGTGACGGCGGATCCTGCGTCCGATCCGTAGGCGTCTGCGCCGATCTTCTGAGCATACCTCTCAGTGACCGGTGCTCCTCCGATCATGATCTTGACCTTCTTCCGGAGGCCCGCCTTCTGCAGGGCCTCGATGGTGTCGGCCATGGCAGGCATGGTCGTGGAAAGCAATGCCGACATACCCACGATATCCGGTTCGACCTCTCTCACCTTCTCAACGAATATCTCCGGCGCAACGTCTACGCCCAGGTCCGTGATCGTGAATCCGGCACCCTCCAGCATCATGGATACGAGGTTCTTGCCGATATCATGCAGGTCGCCCCTGACGGTGCCCATCAACACCTGTCCCTTGGAAACGACGTCTCCTTCCTGAAAGTACGGCTTGAGGAGCTTTGTGCATTCCTGCATCGTCTTGGCAGAACGCAACATCTGGGGCACAAAGATCAGGCCCTTGGAATACCGATCGCCCACCTCGTTCATAGTAGCGATCAGCCCCTGGTTGAGGATGTCCTGCGCACTGATGCCTGCCTCCAGGGCGCTCTTCGTCTCGGCCACCGCCTTGTTGATGTCTCCTTTGCTAATAGCTTCCGAAAGCGCTTTGAAATCGTTCATATCCAACCTCCTTCAGGCTTGATCCACTGTTCATCCGCCACACGCATCGGGCCAGTGTTTTCTCAAGAGTGTCTTCAACAAAGTCCTGTTTGCCGGATTATTATCCGGCTATGCGACCACTCTGATAGGCATCTATGAAATTGCCGCAGTACTCGTCCCGTCCAAGAAGGAGCTCCACAGAGAGCAGAGTGGCCATGAGTTGTCTGTCCGTCGGGTCCAGGATGACCGCCGAAAGACCGTAGGCCATACAGAGAGCCAGGAAACTGCGGTTGATCAAACGCCGCTCGGGCAGACCGAAGGAGATGTTCGAAAGGCCGCAGATTGCATTCACGCCCGGGAAATCCTCCATTATCCTTCTGATGGCGCCGAGGGCGGCGACCCCCATGTCAGTATTCACAGAAACGGGCTGTATCAGCGGGTCTACATAGATCTTCTCTCGAGGAACGCCTTCGGCAGTAAGCGTCTCGACCAGTTCCGACCCGACCTGGACCCTTTCTTCGGTGGTCACGGGCATCGACGTCCTCGCCATACAGAGGGCGACTACCGAACAGGGTTGAGAGGTGATCACGGGCAACAGTGAGTCGAGTCGCTCCTGCTCTAGCGAGATAGAGTTGACCATCGGTTCACCCCTGTGAAGCTTCATCGCCTCGGCCAAGGCTACGGGGTTGGGACTATCCAGACTCAAGGGCAGAGGCATCGCCTGTTGCACCGTCTCTGTAAGCCAGCACAGGCAGTCCACTTCCTCGTCGACGAAAGTGCCGGCGTTGATGTCGATGTAGTGGGCTCCGGCCTCCGCCTGCTCGCGAGCCATCGCGGCTATGGCCGCGGCATCCCGTCTCCTGACCGCGTCTTCCACGTTCTTCCGGCTCGTGTTAATCTTCTCACCGACTATGACCATAATAGACCTCTGCCCGATGGAACTGACGCCGCAGCTCGCTCTCGCCGGCCTCAGGGGATCCGCCGCGGGATGAGATACTGGCAGAACCCTGCAGTATGGCTAATTGTAGCAATCCGGAACCGGGATATGCAACGATAAGCAACGTCTAAGATGGATCTACTTATGCGGCGCACGTCGCTTCGGCTGGCGTGTCATCCGACTGCCTGTTGACTTGCCCTCTCGCCGCGGGTTAGAATTCTGCCGTCCGGGCATGAAAGTCGCTGTAAGTGGCAAAGGAGGCGTCGGCAAGACGATGCTAGTCTCCCTCCTTTCTACCCTATTCAGCGAGTCCGGATACTCCGTTCTCGCTATAGACGCCGATCCCAACGCGACTCTGGCCGGCGCGCTCGGCTTCACCGAACCCGAGAAGATAACCCCCATATCTGAGATGGGAGACCTGATTGAAGAGAGGACGGGTGCGCGTCCGGGGCAGGCCGCGCCCTACTTCAAGCTTAATCCGAAGGTGGATGATATACCGGAAAAGTACTGGGTCGATGCTAACGGGGTCAAGCTAATGGTGATGGGCGGGCTCAAGCGGGGCGGCAGCGGGTGCTACTGCCCGGAGAATGCCCTGGTTGAGGCCCTGGTCGCTCATCTACTACTGAACAGAGATGAGGTCGTGATCATGGATATGGAGGCGGGGGTGGAGCATTTCGGGCGGGCGACGGCGAAGGCGGTGGACCAGTTGGTGGTGGTGGTAGAGCCCGGCAGGGGAAGCATAGAGACGGCGCGGCGGATACGAGAACTGGCAAAGGATATCGGCCTAGAACGCATCGGGGTGGTGGGCAACAAGATTCGTAGCGAAGAGGACAGGCAGTTTCTGCTCGAAGCATTACCCGATTTTGAGTTCCTGGGCTTCATTCCCTACGACCAGACGATAATAGACGCCGGGCTGGGCAGGTTTCCTCTCAGTCAGGCCAGCGCAGCAGTGGTCGGTGTGGTTAAGGACATAGCGGCGCGGCTCGGTGCCGGCCGATAGATGGGTCCGGCTAGCCAAAGAAGCAATTGTCAAGAAAGGAGGTCTAGATGACGGCAAAAATCATATCGGGGACGGAGGTGGCGAAGGAGATCCGGGCTGAGCTCACAGAGCGGGTGTCAAAACTCAAGGATCGGGGCGTAACGCCCGGACTGGTCATGATCCGGGTGGGCGAAGACCCTGCGTCGGTTTCCTACGTGTCCGGCAAGGAGAAGGCGGCGGTGGAGATCGGCGTATGGTCGGAAACCATCGTTCTGCCCGAGAGCGCCTCGGAGCAGGAACTCATCTCCAGGGTGGAGGAGATGAACAGGGCCGGGCATGTCGACGGCATACTCGTTCAGCTGCCGTTGCCCAAACAGATCGACGGGAACAAGGTACTGAATCTCATCGATCCCGCCAAGGATGTGGATGGATTCCATCCCGTCAATGTGGGCAAGATGCTGATCGGCGATCCGTTCTTCATGCCCTGCACGCCGCACGGAGCGTTAGAACTGATGATCCGCAGCGGCAATCCCCCCGAAGGCAAGCACGTGGTCATATGCGGCCGCAGCAACATTGTAGGTAAGCCTCTCATGGCTATGCTGGTGCAGAAGAGCAAACGTGCCAATGCAACTGTGACGGTTGTCCACACAGGGACTAAGAACATGGCTGAGATCACCAGACAGGGCGATATTCTGGTCGCCGCGATGGGCGCTCCGGAAGTGATCAAACCGGACATGGTGAAGGAGGGGGCTGTGGTTATCGACGTAGGTGTAAACCGCGTGGGCTGGAAGCAGAGCAAGAAGGACCCCAGCAAGCAGGTCGCCGACCTGCGGGGCGATGTGGAGTTCGAGACGGTCAAGGAGAAAGCCAGCGCCATTACCCCGGTGCCGGGAGGAGTTGGCCCCATGACTATCACTATGCTCATGGTCAACACCGTAGTAGCGGCCGAGCGCAGGGCCGATCGTACGGGAAAATAGCGAACGAATAAGGAGGTTATGATGGCTTATGACGCAACAAAACTGAAGGACTGGCAGATCTCGGAAGCTGCCGAACAGAACATGCCGATGCCGGATGAGTGGCGGGAGAAGCTCAACCTGCAGAAGGATGAGGTCATTCCCTATGGCAGGCTGTGCAAAGTCGACTTCATGAAGGTGGTCGACCGTCTCAAGGACAGGCCGGACGGCAAGTATATCGAGGTGACGGCCATTACTCCCACACCCCTGGGAGAGGGCAAGACGACGACCAGTATGGGCCTCCTGGAAGGCATGGGCAAGCGTGGCTGGAATGTGGGTGGCTGTATCCGGCAGCCGTCGGGTGGCCCGACCATGAACATCAAGGGAACCGCTGCCGGGGGCGGCAACGCGTTGCTTATCCCCATGACAGAGTTCTCCATGGGTCTTACCGGAGACATAAATGACATAATGAACGCCCACAACCTGGCCATGGTTGCGCTTACATCGAGGATGCAGCACGAGCGCAACTACAACGATGAGGAGTTGACCAAGCGCACCAGGATGCGCCGGCTGAACGTGGACCCGACAAAAGTAGAGATGGGCTGGATCATAGACTTCTGTGCGCAAAGTCTGAGGAACATCGTCATCGGCCTGGGGGGCCGCATGGACGGCTACACGATGCAGTCCAGGTTCGGTATTGCCGTCAGTTCCGAGTTGATGGCAATGCTATCCATCGTCACGGACCTCGCCGACCTGCGCAAGAGGATGGATAACATCACTGTGGCTTTCGATAGAGACGGCAAGGCTGTCACCACCGGTGATCTGGAGGTGGGAGGCGCCATGACCGCCTGGATGGTCAACACCATCAATCCCACGCTAATGTGCACGGTAGAGTATCAGCCCTGTCTGGTACACGCCGGGCCCTTTGCCAACATCGCCGTGGGGCAGTCTTCGATCATCGGCGACCGTATAGGGCTGAAGATGTTTGACTATCACGTTACCGAGAGCGGATTTGCCGCCGACATAGGGTTTGAGAAGTTCTGGAACGTGAAGAGCCGGCTGAGCGGTCTCAAGCCGCATGTGTCGGTATTGACGACCACTATTCGGGCCTTGAAGATGCACGGCGGCGGGCCGACGGTGGTGGCCGGCCGACCCCTGCCTGAGTCCTACACCAAGGAAGATTTGGGACTGCTTGAGAAGGGTCTTCCCAATATGCTGCATCATATCAACACGATTAGAGCATCGGGCATCAACCCCGTGGTGTGCATAAACGGCTTCCACACGGATACCAAGGACGAGATCGCTATGGTGCGGAAGGCGGCTGAGGCTGCCGGGGCACGCTGTGCACTCAGTGAACACTGGCTCAAGGGTGGTGACGGTGCGCTCGAACTCGCCGACACGGTTAAGGAAGCCTGTGAGGAAAAGAGTGAATTCAAGTTCCTCTATCCCATGGACATGAAACTGCGAGAGCGGGTCGAGAACATCGCCAGGGTCGTCTACGGGGCCGATGGAGTGTCATGGACCGCCGATGCCGAGGCCAAGGCCAAGATGCTCGAGTCCGACCCCAAGTATGACGATTACGCTACTATGATGGTTAAGACCCATCTGAGCCTGTCGCACGATCCGAGCCTGAAGGGCGTTCCCAAGGGATGGACCCTGCCTATCCGTGATGTGTTGATCTACTCGGGGGCGAAATTCCTCTGTCCCTGCGCCGGGACGATCAGCCTGATGCCCGGGACGAGCTCGGACCCGGCCTTCAGAAGGGTGGATGTGGACACCAAGACCGGCAAGGTGGAGGGCCTTTTCTAGGCCGCCGACGGCTCGGAACTGGAATATGAGTATGTGCGGGGATCGTCCCTCCCGGATGGGAGGAAACAGAGGTGAGGGTACTGGCAAAGACCAAGAGCGTTTGGCTGATAGTTGACGATAGGGAAATCAGGGCTGCCCCTGGTGAGATGATCCTGTGGGCAGCCCTGGACAATGACATCTACATCCCCAACCTGTGCGCCATTCGGGAGAACAGCGAGCCTTTTGCCTCCTGCCGTCTCTGTTTCGTGGAGGTCGAAGGTACGGATGCCCCTGTCATCGCCTGCGCCACACCCGTGACGGAGGGCATGGTGGTCAGTACCACGGGGGCAAGGGCCCGGACGCTGGCCCGGACCGCCCTGGAACTGCTTCTGGCAAGCCATTCCGTAGATTGTGCCAACTGTCTGAAGAGCGGCTCTTGCGAGCTCCAGAACGTAGCCAAACACCTCGGCGTCAAGCTTACCACGAAGAGGTTCAGAAAGATCCTGCGGGAGCTTCCGGTAGACGATAGCAATCCTGTGTTCATCTACGATCCGGACAAGTGTGTGCTCTGTGGTCGGTGCATATGGGTGTGCGGGGAGAAGCTGGGCAAAGGGAGCATAGGCTTTGCTTACCGGGGCTTTCGGAAGATGGTGACCACCTTTGGTGATGAGCCGATGGGCAGGGGCGCCTGTCTGGACTGCAGTGAATGCGTTGTGGTGTGTCCCGTCGGTGCCCTGGTTTTGCGGAAGATGACATAAAGCTTGGCCAGGGGCATGGCTTGCCATGCCTTGACAGGGCATTGGGGGTGATGTATATAGGCCGTAGGAGCAGTTGTTTGCTATATGGTTGTGGGTGGTGAGTGTGCGCCGGTATTCTTGCCGGTACAGGTTGAACGGTGGTTATAAGGAGGAGACATGATTGTCGGTGTTCCCAGGGAGATTAAGAACCATGAATACAGAGTGGCCCTGGTGCCTGCCGGGGCGAGAGTGCTGGCTGATAACGGCCACAGGGTGCTGGTAGAGAGGTCTGCCGGTGAGGGGAGCGGCATATCGGACGACGAATACCTGGAGGCAGGGGCTGTGATTGGCGACGGTGCGGAAGAGGTCTACCGGGAGAGCGACCTGATAGTGAAAGTGAAGGAACCTTTGCCTCCGGAATACGATCTGCTTCGGGAGGGACAGATACTGTTTACTTTTCTGCACCTGGCGGCGGCGGCGGACCTTACCAGGGCGTTGCTGGAACGGAAGGTTACCGGAATCGCCTATGAGACGGTGCAGCTGAAGGACGGTTCTCTGCCGTTGTTGACCATCATGAGCGAGATTGCAGGGAAGATGTCCGTGCAGATCGGGTGCCACTATCTGGAGAGACAGAACGGGGGGAGCGGAATCCTGCTGGGCGGTGTTCCGGGCACCGGTCCCGGACGTGTTGCTATCATCGGTGGAGGTAGCGTGGGCATGAACGCGGCTAAGGTGGCCTTAGGGATTGGCGCTAATGTAATCATCCTGGATGTAGACCTGGAGAGAATCAGATATTTGTCCGATGTCCTCCAGGGCAGAGCCGTTACCCTGGTGTCGAACAACAGCAACATACAAGACGCGGTAGTCAACGCCGATCTGGTCATAGGGGCAGTGTTGATCCCCGGGGCAAGGGCGCCACGACTGGTCACGAGGGCCATGATTGCCGGGATGAGAAAGGGTTCGGTAGTTGTAGATGTCTGTATCGACCAGGGGGGATGCGTCGAAGGCGCTGTGCCCACTACGTTCGACAATCCGACCTATGTTCTGGACGGCGTGATTATCTGCGGTCTGGCCAATATGCCCGGTGCCGTCGCGCGAACCTCGACCTTCGCTCTGAGCGATGCCACCTTCCCCTATACTCTGAAGCTGGCGAACCTGGGCTATGAACAGGCGCTGTCATCCGACAGTGCATTGAGGAAAGGAGTCAACACATTTTTGGGGAGACTGACCAACAAGGCTGTCGCTGAATCGTTGGGCCTGGACTGTGCGCCGCTGCCGTAGGTCCGGACACGTGTGCCCCAGCGCACCAGGAAGGCCGCAACGCGTTGATAGCCTGTGTCGCATGGGCCGGGATCGGACGATGTGCTGTCCCTGGTCGGTGAGCCTGTCGTGGTCTGGTTACGTTTCAGGTGAAGACAACACGGGGTTGTGACCAGCGATCGTATGTGTTGAGTTGAGAATATGAACGAGAACATGAAAGAAAGAGAGTTTCAAATTATCCCGCCGCCGTACCGAATCAAGGTAGTGGAACTCTTATCAAGTGAACAAATCGATATCGCCGACAACAGAGAGAGGAGAGAGAAGGCGATCAAGCAGGCCGGCTATAACACCTTTCTGCTAAAGGAGAACCAGGTCTACATCGATTTTCTCACCGATAGCGGGACCAATGCCATGTCGGACAATCAGTGGGCAGGCATGATGCTGGGCGATGAAGCCTACGCCGGAAGCAAGAACTTCTATCACCTGGAGAAGGCTATGCGGGACGTCTACGGGTATAGGTACCTTGTCCCTACCCATCAGGGCAGGGCGGCCGAACACATGATGTCGGAACTCCTCATACAGCCCGGCGATTTTGTGCCCAACAATATGTACTTCACTACCCGCAGGGTGCATCAGGAGCTTGCCGGCGCTACGTGGGTCGATGTCAGCATCGACGAAGCCCATGAGCCGGAGACGTGGCACCCTTTCAAGGGCAATGTCGATATAACGAAACTGGATGCCCTGATTCGCGAAGTCGGTGCCGGGAAGATCCCCTATATGTCCCTCGAGGCGAACGTGAATATGGCCGGCGGCCAGCCTTTCTCCATGGAAAACCTGCGTGCGCTGAAGGCCCTCTGTGACAGGCACAGAATCCCTATCATGCTCGATGGGACAAGGCTGGTGGAGAATGCCTACTGCATCCAGCAGCGAGAAGACGGCTACCAGAACAGGTCGGTAAGGCAGATCGCCAGGGAGATCTGCTCCTGCACCGGCGGCGTGACTGTCTCGGGCAAGAAGGACACCCTGGTGAATATCGGGGGGTTCCTGGCCTGCAACGATAAGAAGCTCTTTCTCGAAGCCAGGGCCATGGTCGTCGTTTACGAAGGGCTGCACACTTATGGAGGCATGTCCGGCCGCGATATGGAGGCAATGGCGCGCGGCATCTATGAGATGGTTCAGGACAGGCATGTGGCGGCGAGGGTCAACCAGGTGGAGTACCTGGGGCATCAGCTTATCCAGGCCGGTGTTCCGGTCGTTGTGCCCATCGGCGGCCATGCCGTGTTTCTCGATGCCAGTAGGTTCTTGCCTCATATTCCGCAGGAGCAATACCCGGCTCAGGCGCTGAGCGCTGCGCTGTATGTTGAGTCAGGCATCAGGGGCATGGAGAGAGGGCTCGTTTCTTCGGGTAGAGACCCGATAACCGGCCAGGAGAGGAAGCCGAAACTGGAACTGGTTAGACTGGCAATTCCGCGCCGGGGCTACACCCATACGGACATGGACTTCGTGGCTCAGGCCATCGTGAGGCTCTACAGGGCGCGAGATAAGATCTCCGGTCTGCAGATGGGATACGAACCGAAGCGGCTCAGGTTCTTCCAGGCCAGGTTCAAGCCTGTTGGCGCGAAGCTGATGGGATAATAGGGATCCAGCAGATCCTATTGACATCTCGGCAGCAGATGGTATCATGTATCTAAGGGGTCGAGGTCGGCACCGTTACGACCCGGGAGACGAAACTGCGCCGACATACGATGGTGCCGCCAGCCTGGCAAGGCCCTTGATTACTACAAGGCAGGAGGTGAGAGCGAGCGTATATAACGCATTTTTTCACATTACAAAGCCAGTCCAGTATCCTACTTATCACTATGAAAGGAGTGAACCATGAGAATCAGGAGTGTTTTTGCTGTTGGTCTTACGCTAGCGCTTGTGGTCTGTCTGCTGGCATCGGCAGGCCTGGCCGCCGCGCAGCCGGAGAAGGCTGATTTCCTGGTCGGATTTCACGTGACTCCCGGTCCTGCGGAACAGGCCCTGGTACGTGGTGTTGGTGGTGACATCTTCTGGCAATTCAGCACAGTCAATGTTATTGCTGCACATATGACCCCTCGGGCCGCGGATGCTCTGGCTCGAAGTCCCAGTGTAGCCTACGTCGAGCCGGATGGTCGTGTGTATGCCCTGGAACAGACGGTTCCCTGGGGAGTTGACCGCGTGTTCGGCGACGAGGAGTATTCATTCCCCACCTGGGGGACATCTGAAGGGCTGGGTATCGGCGTAGCCGTGCTTGATACCGGCATAAGCACCACTCATCCGGACCTTGAAGTAGTTGGGGGCCGAAGATTCTACACCGTTACTACTGGCCCGCCCCAGAGTAGATTGCGCGAGGATGGCAACTACGAGGATGATCACGGGCACGGCACCCATGTTGCGGGTAGTGTTGCCGCCCTGGACAATGAGTTTGGCGTGGTAGGTGTTGCTCCTAAGGCTGCGCTCTATGCCGTGAAGGTCCTCAGCGCTGACGGCAGCGGCAGTGTTTCCGCTATAGCAGCCGGTATCGATTGGGCTGTGGATAACGGCATACCGATCATAAACATGAGCCTGGGGAGCCCCCAGCACTCGCAGACGCTTAAGGACGCCTGCGACAACGCCTATGCTGCCGGGCATCTTGTGGTATCTTCGGCCGGCAATGAGGGCGAGGGCTCGGATACCGTCGGCTACCCGGCCAAGTACGACTCGGTGATTGCCGTGGCGGCCTCGAATATCAATGATGCGCGGGCCGGCTTCTCCAGCACGGGGCCAGCGGTGGAGCTGATAGCACCCGGCGATGGCATACTGAGCACGATCCCCTGGACGGACGAGAACAGCCTGACGGTAGGCGGGGTATCCTACCAGGCCCATTACATCGAGAATGCGGCCAGGACTGATAAATCCGGGGTGACCGCCGAATTGGTCGATGGGGGCTTCGCCACTTCTACGGATACCGCCTGGTCCGGCAAGGTGGTACTGGTCGAGAGAGGTGAAATCAGCTTCTACGATAAGGTCATGAATGTTCAGGACAGCGGCGGGGTGGCAGCGGTCATCTACAACAACGAACCCGGCGAATTCTTCGGGACCCTGGGAGACGGCTCCAGCACCATCCCTGCTATCAGTCTGAGCCAGGAGGACGGGCAGTATCTGGTTGAGAACAAACTGGGGTCCGACGGCACTGTGGTAAGCCTGTACGATCCGGATACGCCGGGATATGCGTCCTGGGGCGGCACCTCCATGGCCTCGCCGCACGTGGCTGGTGTTGCTGCCCTGGTCTGGGCGGCCGATCCTGCTCTTACCAATGTCGAGATAAGGGCTATCCTTCAGGGTACAGCGGAAAACCTGGGGCTGTCTTCGGATCATCAAGGCTATGGACTCGTTCGTGCTGACCTTGCGGTAAGCGAGGTGGGCGAGGTTGAGCCACCGGTGACTTATACAATCACAGCCACCGCAGGTGAGGGTGGTTCGATCGATCCTTCGGGTGATGTAGTGGTTGATGAAGGTGACAGCCAGACCTTCACCATCGCACCTGATGCGGGCTACCAGATAGACGACGTTCTGGTTGATGGCAGCTCGGTGGGAGTGGTCTCAAGCTACACCTTCGAGAACGTGACCGCCGACCACACGATCAATGCCGCTTTCAGTTCGGTGCCCACCTATACCATCACGGCCACCGCAGGTGAGGGTGGTTCAATCGATCCTTCGGGTGATGTAGTGGTGAATGAAGGTGACAGCCAGAGCTTCACCATCGCACCTGATGCGGGCTACCAGATAGACGACGTTCTGGTTGATGGCAGCTCGGTGGGGGCGGTATCGAGCTACACCTTCGAGAACGTGACTGATGACCACAGCATCCATGCCACCTTCGCAGAGGCCGTTGCAGAAGGGGTGGTCAGGGTTGAGTCGATCACCTATTCCACCAGCGGTGGACGCCTTCAGGACAGGCATCTGAGTGTTACGCTGCTCTTGCGAGACGACCAGGACAACGTGGTGGCGGGGGCCTCGGTTTCGGCCACGTTGTACCGCAATGGAACCTCCTGGAGCTTCCAGGGTACAACCGGCTCCAATGGCACCGTTAGCTTTACCCTCAACAACCACGGGAGCGGCTCGTACTACACGGAGGTGACCGCCGTTGTAGCGGAAGGCCTTGAGTGGGACGGTATCACTCCGGAAAACGGATACACCAAGTAAGGGCAGAAACCTGTGATACAAGAGGGGCCGGGTCGAAACCCCGGCCCCTTTCTCAATCCTCCCTTGTGACTGCACCTCCGGGAGTGTTTGCGCTTGTTATCGATCTGTGTGATGGCGCCTGCCACGTTAGGATTGGAGGCTGCGCTATACTCCGGTAAATGGGTGGTGTGTAGAGACTGAGGCCACGTGGAGCGCGGGTGAAGGTCAGTACGCCGATATCGGCTCTTGGTCGGTGATGACTCGGCCATCGGCAGCTAACTGCCGGCGTATGTGCCTGGGGACGCCGAACAGAGTCCGATGAGTGAGTCCGTCGTAGGATTTCAGTTCTCGCGACACTCTGGCCGCGATCCTGGTATCGACTTCCTCGGGAGCTAACTCGAGAGGGTCAAGGGTCTGAGAGGCAGAGACAAAGCCCCACAAGCCCAGAAAGGCGGGCACGTGGACCTGATAGGGACGGGCTATGGAGAAAACACTTCTCAGTGTGCTGGCGATTGCTGTGTGATTGCCCAGGTTGGTCCACTCGGCCGATTCAGCCTGCACCGATATAATGCCGCCGGTCCCCAGCTTCCCTTCAACTGTCCGGTAGAACTCCCTCGTGTAAAGCAGGCGCGCCGGCCCTTCCTCTAGAGGGTCCACCAGATCGATGATGATCACATCGAACGTGTCGGTGGTCTGCTCCAGGTATTGTCTGGCATCGGCAAAATGAAGCTCGGTTCTGGGGTCATCGAAGGCGCCGCGATGCCAGGAGGGCAAGTAGCGGCGACATACATCTACCACTTCCTGATCGATATCCACCATGACGGCCCTTTTCACCGTCTTGTGCGCCACGACCTCTCTTAGCGTGGCGCCTTCACCCCCTCCGACTACCAGCACCTGCTCGGGCTGGGGATGGGTAAGCATGGCCGGATGTACCAGGGCCTCGTGGTAGATGAACTAGTCGACCTCGCTGGACTGGATCTTGCCATCCAATACCAGACAAACGCCGAAGCCATCGGTGTCGATTATCTCCACCGACTGGAACGGGGTTGTCCCTGAATATATCTTCTCCCGAACCCTGTGCAATGCAGTGAGGTTGGGGGTTATCCGGTCACGAAACCACTCGTGGGTATTATCAGGGTCGCTATCCTTCATGTTGAGCACCCGGCCTGGCTATCTTGCATGATTCCCCTGCGAAGCTCGATCAGGGAGTGACTCTGTGCCCCCAGGCGTTCGGTTATCAAGCCGGCGGCCTTTTCAGGGTCCACATCGTCCCCGCATGTGAAGACGTCCACGGCAGCATATTGAAATTCCGGCCAGGTGTGAATGGCAATATGCGATTCAGCGATATTGACCACTCCGCTCACCCCGTAGGGGGAGAAATGATAGAACGACTCGCCCACTACGGTTGCGCCACTCTGGACGGCGGCTTCGGTAAGACAAATTCTGATAAAATCTAGGTCATCGAGCACCTCCTCATTACATATTTTCAGTTCTAGTAGCAGATGTCTTCCAAGCGCATTCAAATCACCTTCCCTCCTTAAGACTTTAGATTTGCTATAGAGCCCGTCAGGCGCCACGGCAAATTTTATAGGATGTGTGCCCTTTTATCAACACTAGAAGGTTTCTGCTAGAATAGGCCAGAACAGCGACCATGTCGGTAGAAGAAGATCTGGTTACCGTGTATACTGCGGCGCAGATGGAGGCACACATAAGTAAGAGGCGGCTGGAGAGCGAGGGCATACCGGTTGCCCTGGGCTCTGAAGGCACAGGCATTGTCGAGTGGTTATCCGGTCCCGGGCTCGCGCGTGTAGCCGTTATGGTGCCCAGACGTATGGCAGAGGAGGCCCGGCGGATCCTTGAGGAGCCGGCGTGAAGGCAACGGACTCGAACCGGGGATTGCTCTTATAGCAGGTCAAGTACTATGTCTGGAGAAGAACGATTGGTCACCGTGTGTACAGCCATGCAAATGGAGGCACAGATAATCAAGGGGCGGCTGGAGACCGAGGGCATACCGGTGCTCCTGAGCTATGAGAGCGCCGGCCTGGTATACGGTATCACAGTGGACGGAATTGGCGAGGTAAGGATAATGGTCCCCCGGCAGCTAGCCGGGCAGGCGCGAGAGATTCTTGGTCTTGGTGGAGAGGACCATGAGCGTTCCGAAGCGGGGGAGGGTTAGGGATAGGCTGATGGGTTGTGTCCGGAGTGCCCGCCGGCCGGTCCGGTAGGAGGATTGGTTCTTGGCTTTGTCGGCGACTATCTGAGGCATCGGCGAGAAGGGGCTAGATGATGCGGTGGCAACGGCAGGACTGGCTCTTGATTTGTATGAGTTCAAGACTGGAACGCATAACTGAACAGCGCCTCGAGAGCCTGAACAGGCTTCGAACCCGGGGTATGGACCCGTATCCCCACTCATATCGGGTCACCCATACGGTTCGAGAGGCGATGGCCGTTTTCGAGCAACAGGGAGAAGGGGCGGAGGGGATTGCGCTGGCCGGTCGCGTCATGGCCAGGCGGTCGATGGGCAAGATGTCGTTTCTTGATATTCGCGATGCGTCGGGGAAGATACAGCTTTCGCTGCGTCGTGACCTGCTGGGTAGCGAGAAGTACGGCCTGCTCGAGGAGATCGATATCGGCGACATCGTTGGAGCTGGGGGCACGCTGTTTCGGACGAGGTCGGGAGAGATCACGGTGGAGGTCTCCGATGTCACGATGCTGTGTAAGGCGCTCAGGCCGCTGCCGGAGAAGTGGCACGGGCTGGCCGACGTCGAGAAGCGCTATCGTCACCGACATCTGGACCTCATCTCCAACGAAGAGAGCAGGCGGATTTTCGCACTGCGCAGCAGGATCATCACGGCAATTCGGAGCGTTTTGGATAGCCAGGGGTTTCTGGAGGTAGAGACGCCGGTGCTTCAGCCTCAGGCCGGGGGGGCTCTTGCACGCCCCTTTGTCACCCATCATCATTCGCTTGGTCAAGACCTCTATCTCCGGATAGCCCTGGAACTGTATTTGAAGAGATTGGTCATAGGAGGGTTCGACAGGGTCTATGAGATAGGGCGCGTCTTTCGTAACGAGGGCCTTTCTGTGCAGCACAATCCGGAATTCACGTTGCTTGAGTGCTATCAGGCTTATACCGATTACACCGACATGATGAGATTGGTGGAGGAGGTGTACGTTCGGACGGCTCAGGAGGTCTTGGGTACGACGAGTGTTATCTGGCGGGGGCAGGCCGTCGACTTCGGTGTGCCATGGCAGAGGACCACCTTGCGGCTGGCGATAGAGGACCATTGCGGAATCGATTTCGAGGACTACCGCGATGCCGCCTCTCTCCGGCAGCGGATGACGGAACTGGGGATGGACGTAGACCCGAAGAAGGGAAGGGGCCGGTTGATCGATGAACTGCTCTCAACCTTTGTCGAGCCAAGGCTTATCCAGCCGACTTTCCTTCTGGACTACCCGGTGGAGATGTCGCCTCTGGCTAAGAAGAAGCGGGGCAATGATCGGTTGGTGGAGCGATTCGAGGGCTTTGTGGGGGGGATGGAGGTTGCCAATGCCTTCACCGAGCTCAACGATCCCGTGGATCAGAGGGAAAGGTTCCTCGAACAGCTAAGAGAACAGGCCGGTGACGATGAGGCAGAGGTCGCCGATGAAGGCTTTCTCCAGGCTCTCGAGCATGGCATGCCGCCTACAGGCGGCCTCGGAATGGGCATCGACCGCCTCGTTATGCTGCTTACGGATCAGCATTCTATCCGGGAGGTCATTCTATTCCCGCAGCTGAAGACGAGGTCGGACTCCTGAACAGGAGGAGAGAAGCGATGATCGATATCAGGCTAATCCGCGAGAATCCCGACCTGGTGCGCCGGGAACTGGAGAAGAGAGGCGATACCTTTGCCCTGGACGAAATCCTGGAGCTGGACGTCCGCTATCGCGGCTTTCTGCGACACTCGGAGGAGTTGCGTGCCCAGCACAACGAGACAAGCAAGCAACTGGGCATGAAGAAGGAGAAGCCACCCGGGCTGATCGCCGAGATGCGTCTGGTGGGTGAGCAGATATCCGCACTGCAGCAGCAGACCAGGGAGGCAAGGGCGGCTTTGGACGCTCTGTTGCTGGAGCTACCCAATATGCCTCACAGCGGCGTTCCTGTAGGTCGAAGTGAGAGCGACAACGTCGTGGTTCGTACCTGGGGCACGCCGAAGGAATTCGCATTCGAACCCTTGCCTCATTGGGAACTGGGTGAGAAGCTGGGGATAATCGATTTCCAGCAGGGCGTGAAACTATCGGGTAGCAGGTTCTATGTTCTGAAAGGGCTGGGGGCGCAGTTACAGCGGGCCCTTATCTCGTTTATGGTCGACGTGCATGTGCGCGAACATGGCTATCGGGAAGTGTACGTTCCGGCCATGGTGAGGCGAGAATGTATGGTCAGCTCTGGCAATCTGCCCAAGTTTGGGGACAATCTGTATCGTGACGAGCAGGACGATTTCTGGTTCATACCCACGGCCGAGGTGCCGTTAACCAATCTGCACCGTGAGGAGATCCTGAAACTTGAGGACTTGCCTCTCAACTACGTGGCCTACACGCCCTGTTTTCGTAGAGAGCAGTTGGCTGCCGGGTCAGATACCAGGGGTATTAAGCGTGGACATCAGTTCGAGAAGGTGGAGCTCTACAAAGTCACCGACCCACAAAGCTCCGATAGCGAACTCGAGAATCTGGTCGCCGACGCCGAAGCTATCTGTCGGAAGGTGGCCATACCTTACCGCGTGGCGCAGTTGTGCACCGGGGAGCTTGGGTTTGCCGCGCACAAGACGTACGATATTGAGATGTGGGCGCCCGGCTGTGGCGAGTGGCTAGAGGTCAGCTCTTGCAGCAATTGCAGCGATTTCCAGGCGCGACGGGCGGGCATCCGCTATCGACCCGGGCGCGGTGCTGGAACGCAGTTTGTTCACACGCTGAACGGCTCGGGGCTTGCTCTACCGCGGGTTGTGATCGCCGTGCTGGAGAACTACCAGCAGGCCGACGGCACAGTGCTGGTGCCTGAGGTGTTGAAACCCTATTTGCAAGTCCAGTCCGGATGCTGAAGGACGCTGCTTTGACAGGTGCTTTGACAGGTGTTATCATATCACCCATAGGATACATTGGATTCAGACTCGATTGTGGCAGCATGCTCAGTTCGGTTGAGGCGGGGGCGTAGGGCACGGTAAGAAGTGGATGCCGGCGATAGTTGGCTTCTGGCCGTTTTTCTAGCGTGCCTGGCACTTTCAGCCTTCTTCTCCAGTGCGGAGTCGGCCCTGGTTGCAATGCCCAAGCTCCGTCTGCGCTATCTCGTGGAGAGCGGGGTAAAAGGTGCCGACAAGCTAGCCAAAATCGCTGAGAAGCCCGAGCGATTCCTTGCTACGGTGCTGCTCGGCAACAATCTGGTTAACGTAGCTGTGGCCACACTGGGCACTATCATGGCGGTGGCCTCTTTCGGTCCCGAGAGGGGCCCCATCATCAGCATTTTCGGCGTCACGGTGCTGATTCTGATATTCGGAGAGGTCATCCCCAAGACACTGGCTGTTCATCATTCTCAGCGGCTTGCTCTGGCGTACGTAAACCCACTGAGAATAATAGAACTGTCTCTGTACCCTTTCGTGCTGGCGCTGGACCGGATCGGGTTTGGTTTCAGCAGGCTGATAGGCGTGTCGGACGAGGATAAGAAGCTGGTCAGCGAGGGCGAGATACTGTCTGCGATAAGTGCCGGGGAGAGTGAAGGTGTAGTGGAGGAAGGTGAAGCGAAGATACTGCAGAAGGTGTTCGAGTTCACCGATCGTCCGGTAAGCAAGGTGATGGTGCCCAGGACAGAGATCACGTGGGTGGAGCAGGGGACGACGCTGAGTAGCTTCCTGGAACTCTACTCCAGGATGCGGTACAGTCGATTCCCTGTATACAGGGAGAACACCGATAATGTGGTAGGGATGCTGCACGCCAAGGATGTGCTGATGAAGCTGACCGAGGATGCTGCGGGTAGAGAGAGCATCATCGATGATCTGGTACGGCCCACCTATTTCGTCCCCGAGAGCAAGCACCTGGGAGAACTCCTGGCCGAGATGCGAGATGGCGGACACCATGCAGCGATAGTTGTGGATGAGTTTGGCGGCGTGGCCGGAATGGTTACCCTCGGACTGCTAACCGAGGAGATCGTCGGCGATATCCACGACGAGTTGACAGGCCATGAAAGGGACTTCATAGTAACCGGTGATAGTACTTACCAGCTTGACGGCGGATTCAGAGTTGATGATGCGAATGAGGAGCTGGATCTGGAGCTGCCGAGCGGAGACTACGAAACGGTAGCCGGGTTTATCCTCAGTCACCTTGGCCGAATACCCAAGCAGGGCGAACAATTCAGGTATCAGAACCTCAAATTCGTGGTCACCGAAATGCGCGGCCTGAAGATATCGAAAGTCATACTGACCAGGGAAAAGGGGGACACTCCGTGCTGAGGCCTGTAGGCATACACCGGGTGAGACGCTGATGCAGGGTCAGGACCACGTTCGTTTTCTCCGGGAATGGGGGTGCTACCGTTGAAGCTGATTCTGGTGAGACACGGTGAGACCGACTGGAACAAGGACAAGCGTGTCCAGGGATGGGACAGCGATATTGAGTTGAACGAGACCGGACTTGAACAGGCCAGGAAGGTGGCCGCCTTTCTCAAGGATGAGAAGATCGTTGCCGTACTCGCCAGTCCCATGCGGCGAGCGCGAGCTACCGCAGAACCGATAGCGAGATGTCACGGACTGCAGGTAGAGGTTGATGAAATGCTCAAGGAGATTAGAGTCGGAGAACTGGAGGGCATGTCCGTTGCCAACCTGGGGACCACGTTCAGCCAGTTTCTGGTGCGGCGATGGCGGGAGGGACAGCCGGCGGCGACAACCGGCGGAGAGTCGCTGCTGGAACTGCAGGAGAGGGCCTGGGAAGCGGTTGAACGTCTGCTGGAAAGGCACATAGGCAATCCGGGGCATGACGATGAGAAGGCAGTTGTCATAGTCAGCCACTTCTTTGTCACGTTGGCCATCATAATGAGGGCCCTAAACCTACCCCCGGACTGCTTTGCGAGGTTCAAGGTGGATCTCGGGGGAGTGAGCGTGCTGGAGTTTGCGCACTACGGGACTCGCCTGTTGACGTTCAACGACACCTCCTATTAGTATCGATGGCGGAGAGCGATTCCACGTAGGAGTCCCTATGACCGAAAGTGGGATTGAGGCACTAGTCCTGGCCTTCATTTCGCGGCATCGGCTCGTCGCCGGCGATGAGACCGTGGTGGTGGGTGTATCAGGCGGTGCCGATTCGGTCTGCCTGCTTCACATACTGGCGGGATGCCGGGGCCGATTAGGGATAGGGCTGCACGTGGCTCATCTCAACCATGAGCTCCGGGAGGCTGAGGCTGAGGCTGATGCTGAATATGTGTCTGCGCTTGCCGGTTCGCTAGGGATTCCAGTTACGATCGGTAGGGAGGGCGTAGCTGCTTACAGGGCTGAAAGGGCCTGCTCTCTTGAGGAGGCGGCCCGCGAACTGCGGTATCGTTTTCTGATCAGGGTGGCTGCGGAGATAGGGGCCAATCGGATAGCCGTCGGTCATACCAGGGACGATCACGTCGAGACGATCCTCATGCATATCCTGCGCGGTACAGGCACGAGTGGTCTGCGGGGACTCCTGCCCTGCAGGTCGCTGCCCGGGTGGGGGCAGGATTGGGTGCCACAGTCCGGTGATGCCCTGGTGATCAGGCCTCTTCTTGAGACTGCTAGAGAGGAGACTGTGCGTTACTGCCAGGAACAGCGACTGTACCCGCGTGTCGATGCTTCCAATGTGTCGCTGTCGTTCTTCCGTAATCGCCTACGCATCCACCTTCTGCCGGCGCTGAGGGAGTACAACCCGGCCATTGATCGGGCCCTGCTTCGTCTGGCTGATGTGTCCCAAGAGGATAGCGCCTTCATTGAACTACAGGCGGCACGGCTCTGGGATGAAGCGGCCGGTCAGGAGGAACACGGTGCTGTTCAGCTGGATGTAGAGAAGACTGCGAACTCGCCGATAGCGCTGCAGAGGCAGTTATTGCGGATGGCCCTGGGCACGGTGGCAGGGAATACAAGAGACATAGAGATCAATCATGTCGAAGCCGTCAGAAGACTGCTGGAGAGACCTGTGGGAAAGTGGCTGTTGCTGCCTCACGGGGTTGTCTGCTGGCGTGAGTACGGCCGGCTGGTGGTCGGCAGACTGACGCCGCCAGACGATGAGGCCGCAAGAGAGCGACCATGGCTTGCGCCGGTGCCTTTCGCCCGGCTGGAAGGACAGTTTTCTCTCAATGTGCCTGGAGAGACGGCCCTGCCGGGATGGAGGGTGCGGGCCAGCATACTCCGCGACCAACAGGTTTCTTCGTTATCCACGAGTATTCCTCCCGCGGATGAGGATGATGGCCCGTGCGGCTTTGTTGCCGATTTCGATCTGCAGAAGACAGGTAGCAACCTTTTCGTCCGTACCCGTCGGCCGGGGGACCGGTTTTACCCCCTGGGCATGGACTCCCCCAAGAAGCTTCAGGATTTCATGGTCGATTCCAAGATACCTCGTTCATGGCGGGATTATGTCCCGATAGTGTCTTCCGAAAGGCACATTGCCTGGGTCGTGGGATGGCGTATCGATGATAGGGTCAAGGTGACAGCGGACACCAGGCATGTGCTTCGTCTGGAGTTCATTGGATGACCGGGAAGGCAGTGGACACAGAGTTGCTTTTGCGTCATCTCACCGTCGATGAAGCGCTAAGCCGCCTTGACCAGTATCTCTACGATGCGTATATGGCGGCCCTGTCATGCGTGCGGATTGTGCACGGCAAGGGAGAGGGGAGGTTACGCGGTGCGGTGCATCGCGCGCTTGCCAGGCACCCTCTGGTGAAATCGTATCGCCTGGGCGACTACGGAGAGGGAGGCTACGGTGTCACTATGGTGGAGTTGAGGGAGCGTTGAGTTCGTATCGGTAATGGCGGGGTTTGGACCAGGCGCCATTGCTTATCTGCGGCGGAAGGTATTATAATGAGTGAGTTGGCCATGGGGGTGAAAGCATGGATACGGTAAAAGAAGCAGTGCTGGGAGAGCGGGTTGTTGCCGGGAGAGAAGATCTGACAGGCAAGGTCGGGGAAGCGCAAAGCGAGGTAGCATTCCTGAAGAGGCGGCTTGACAGGCTGTCAAAGCTGCAATCGCTGCTCAAGGAGAAGTACTACAGCAGACTCGATAGCCTATCGAGTGAGCTGGATAGCCTGGAGAAGCAGCAATGGGAGCTAAAGAGCCTGGAGAAACAAACCAAAACTAACAAAGTAAGGCGCTCGATTATCAAGAGACAAATAGAAAGTCTTGAGAGGCGCAAGAAGACCATTAGTGAGGCCATAAAGCAGGTGGCCGGGTACGAGAAGGCGAGTAACTCGCAGGCTGCACTGATTGAAGATGAACGGGAGGTCCTGGCCCAACGGATTCACGACCTGGAGCAGGTGTTGGAGCTTGCGGGTCAGGCGGATCTCAACAAGAAGGAACTGGACATCGTTAGTCGGCGGGTAGATGCTACACAGGCATTGCTGAAAGAGCAGGAAATGGACCTGAGTAAGAGGACCATAGACCTGCTCTTCGAATTCTACATACCACCTAAGAACAATAGGCGTATCAAGTTCTAAATCGTTCGCCGGTGTCAAACGGTGGTTTCGCTGCTTCTATCTCAGCTTTCCGATCGTCACCGGCCGGGGGCTTATCAGTTTCGGTTGGCGGCAGGGTGGATTGGACAGGTGCCGGCACGAGACATGGCAGTTGGCAGTGCAGCCCGGCACAGGTCTGAAACGGCCATCGAGTTGCTTACGGGTAAAGGGTACGGGTAGCCCTTCACAGTGAGGAATACTCCCTGAGTCGCTCTCGGCGGCGGATAGCTCCTGGCAGGAGGCATAGGTCAACCCCCGGGCTTCAGCCAGGTCCTTCACCGCGCGGTGAAAGCGGAGCCTCAAATCCCTTCGCAGGCGGTAGCCTCTTCCCGACCAATCCGCCTCGTATACGTAATCCTGTTCGAATGCCCTGGCCGCCAGGGGCGATAGATGTCGGATTGTGTTGTGCATGCGCTGCCAGGTGCCGGCGCCTCCGTCGCCCGTCGATCCTGAGCGCCTGCCGAATAGCCTGCCCGTGCCGGCAGTGACATGCCTGGTGCCGGCCGAAGCGAACAGGTCAAGCAATCCAGCTATATTGGTAAGCCATGAATCGCCGTACAGGGCATAGAGTAGATGGACAAAGACAGGGTCAAGGCGAACCACTGTGTCAATGCCGTTTGTCGAGAGTCTGCGAAGTGCGCCTGCTCTGACCTCCAGCGAAGGTGCCCCGGGCGACAGAGTCTCCAGCATCTCCTTAGTGCCTTCGATGGTGAGCGCCACAAACTTGGGTCTGTATTGGGCGAACCGGGGCAACTCCAGGAGAAACGAGGCATCGTTCTTTGTCGTGACGAAGAAGGAAACACCGTAGTCCATCAGAAGCTGTATCAGCCTCTTCACCTCTCTCCTCAGTTCCGGTATCGCCTGGCAGGGATCGGAGACATTAGACACCGAAACGGGAGGGCACAGATCGAGTTTGCTGAGGTCCCTGTCCACCAGCTCCGGCAGGTTGCTGTAGACAAGGGTATCCCGGGAGTGGTTGGAGTATATCGCTTTGCTGGCGTAGCAGTAGATACAGCTGTGGAGGCATTGGTTCGGTCCTGGAGGCGTGACATTGATGATCCAGCAATGGAGGCACTTGCGCTCGGGCGATGAGTAGGGGAAGTCATGGAAGGTCGAGCTCTTTTTGGGTACTAGCCTGACCGGCATGCCGTAATTCTAGCAGCTAACGCGATTTCTGATCTTCATCTCGCTCCCAGACTAGCTTAGCGAAAGAAGACTTCGTCCCCGTATGATTACCGTGGCGCATGGCGGTCATTGCCTGTACGCAGCCAGAGATTCTATAATGCAGCTATCAGCGATCGACAGCCGGAGTAGAGATGCGGTATTCTTCAGGCGTTTCCTCCGGGCCAGAGTGATGAATGGATGCTTGTGTCGGTAGAGCCTATGAGATTGAGGTGTACCTATGGAGACTGATCAGCTGAAAGCGTTTCTAGACTCGAGGTTTCGGGTACCTGTGATCGAGGGTGAGGACAAGGTCTGCTCCCTGGATGAGGCTGTGGGAAGGCACGTTAAGAAGGGGATGTCGATCAGCTTTGGTGGACGTGGGGGAGCCCTGTTCTACCAGCTCGTGAGGGAGTTCTGGGGCAAAGATCCGCAGTTTACCATCATCAACAACGGTATCTCGGCAACCATGATATCGCTCATTCATGGCAGGCTGGCCAGGAAGATTATCGCCAGTTTCATCGGTGACGTATACCCGTCGCCTGGGCCCAATCCGCTGGTGCAGAGTGCCTACCTCTCGGGTGCAGTAGAGTTCGAGAACTGGACGATGCTGACGATTCCACAGAGGCTGCTGGCGGGAGCCATGGGATGGAGCGTGATTCCCACCCGGTCGATTATGGGCAGTTCGATGGAGGTGGAAAACAAGGACTCCTTTGCGATCATTGATGACCCGTTTGTGCCCGGGGAAAGGATAGGGTTGATGAGAGCCCTCAGACCGGATGTGACTATGGTACACGGGGTATGTGCGGATCGTTGTGGGAATACGATTCTCACCTACCCGCTGGGGGCCGACGTATTCGGTGCCTGGGCAGCGCAACACGGAGTCATTGTCAGCGTGGAGAAGATCGTGCCCACTGAATATATCCGCGCCCACTCGCATCTTGTGCGGATCCCGTCGTATATGGTGAAGGCCGTGTGCGAGGTGCCTTATGGCGCCCACCCTGTTGGTATGACCAACTTCGGATTGCCCGGGTTTGAGCATTATTTCGAGGACTACGAGTTCATCATTGAGGTCACGGAGGCATCGAGGGACGAGCAAAGATTCTCACAGTGGATAGAGCGCTGGATTCTTGGTTGGAAATACCACGATGAGTATCTGTCAAAGCTGGGGAGCGAGAGGTTGCTCTACCTCAAAGGAAAGGCTCAGGTGGGTTCGTGGAGGGACAGAGCACTTGGCGAGTTAGCGAACCTGGACATGGAACGAGGACCCAATTCGCTGGAGAGGTTGATAGCCTGTGCTGCGCAGGTTGTCAGAGCCAGGTTTGTGGCTGGAAGATACCGGACGATTCTCGCCGGCGTCGGCCTTTCCAACCTGGCGGCATGGCTCGCTGCCTACAGTCTGAGGGAGCAAGGTTATGACGTGGACCTTATGGCTGAAATCGGGATGTACGGCTACCTGCCGAGAGCTTCGGACCCTTTCATATTCAGTCAGCACAATATGCCCACGTGCAAAATACTCAATAATATCGAGACCCTGCTTGGGGTCTTTGTGGGTGGCTCAGCGAATCAATGCATGGGCGTTCTGGCAGGCGGCCAGATAGACAGATACGGAAACGTGAACTCCACCAAAGTTCCGGGAATAGCGTATCTGGTGGGCTCTGGGGGCTCCAATGATATAGCCAGCGGCAACAGAGAGACTGTGGTGGTGATGAACTCGGGAAAGCAGAGATTGGTGGAGAGGGTACCCTATGTGACGTTTCCCGGCGAGAAAGTGACGACGGTGGTAACGGACGTCGGAGTCTTTGAGAAGCTCGGCGGTGATGATACCTTCGCGCTGACCGCGTATATCCCGGGCCACCCGGACCAGACGGCGGAGGAGGCGCTGGCAGGGATAAGAGAACGGGTCGGCTGGGAGCTGGAAATCGGTGGGGATTTGAGAAGGATTGAGCCGGTTGGTACAGACGAGTTGGCGCTGCTAAGGCTGTTCGATCCGGACGGGTTCTACATCGGACGCTAGAGATGACACGGGGGGCTGCCCGGTAACAGACTATGGGACGCTGCTCCTGCCAGGACATCAGCACTGCGGAGTTCTAAGCCTGTTCATTCGTGGGGTCCAGGACGGGTTTGGCTCTGGGTGAGATGTAGATGAGCAGGATGGCCAGCAAAGTGATAGCCGTGGCGCTTATGAAGGCGGCAAAGTAGCGTCCGGTGCTGTCATATATCCATCCACCATAGAATGGGCCCACCATCACACCCACGGCCAGCACCACGTATGAGGCTCCGTATATAGAGCTGAAGTGTTTTCTTCCGAAGTGGTCAGAGAGGATGCCGGGCAAAATCGGCGTTAGCCCGCCGATGCCAAAACCGAGGAGGCCCGAATAAAGGTACAGCACGGGCAGACTAATGGTCTGCAGGAGAAGGGCGAAGGCCGTCACCTGCAGGCTGGCTGCCACCATCATCACGTACCTCTTGTCGATGACGTCACCGAGCCTGCCGAACGTGAGGCGGCCCGGAATGCTGAAGGCACTGAGCAGGCCCACCGCGCCGGCGGCTGTCAACGGAGGTATTCCTTCATCGACGGCGAATGCCACTTGATGTGTCAACCCCAGCGTGAAGCCCCAATACCACAGCATAGCGGCGATGGCTATCAACCAGAATGCCTTGCCCTTCAGCGCCTGCCTCAGCGTGATGGCTCTTGCCGGAGCGGTCTCCTGTTGCGCCGGACCAGGCGCGGTCTTCCGTTCTTGTGGTGTGCGCATTATGAGCGCGCTTATGGGAATGCCAACCAGCACTACGATTCCGGCCATGAAGGCAAAGGCGGTCTGCCAGTCGTAGCGCGCGATCAGCCATCCGGCCAGAGGGGCCATGACCACTCCCCCCATCCCCATCCCGGTTGTCGCTATACCCAGAGCCGTGCTTTTGCTGCGGTCAAACCAGCTTTCGACAGCCGTCAGATTGGGTATCTCATAAATACCCGCCACGCCTGCGGCGAGGACAAGGCCGTAGTAGACGTAGAACTGCCAGAGCTCCGTCACGGTCGTGAGCAAGAGGAAGCCCAGCCCGGCTATGATCGTGCCGCCCACCATCACCGACCGGAGTCCGATCCTCCGCATCAAGACTCCGATGAGCAGGCCGGTGATGGCGATGACAAGGCTTCCCAGCGTCATGGCCAGGGCAGTCTCTGCGCGGGTCCATTCCATGTCCTCAAGCATTGCGGCAAAGAACACGGGAAAGGCGTAGAACTGTGCTCCCGTTGCACAGAACAGCAGAAGAAAGGACCCAGCCACTACCCACCAACCGTAGAATACGCTCTTCATACTACTGGCTATTAGACCAGTCTGCTAGCGACCCCGACCGCCGCGTGTGCCTATTCGCGGCGGGATGTCGGTGGTCAAACCGGTATCTCCTGAGTGCGGGCATGGGCCTGTCTCCGCATTCTCACCTGCGTGGTGGTCTCTCCGGATGCAACCGGGTGCCGGCGCCGGATGCGATAACCGGCCGTGGCCATGAGAGGCCGCCCTTAGCGGGCGAGGGCTGCGCTGATCTCATCCCGTACGTACTCTGAGGATTCTCGTGCAAGGCTCGATTCCAGGATTGTCCGCGCCGTCGCTCCGCCTATCTTGCCCAACGCCCAGGCCGCATGGCCGCGGAGCGCTTCGTCCGGGGACTCCATCGCTCGGGTGAGCGCAGGCACAGCTTCGCCATTGCCTCTGTTGCCCAGGGCTACGGCGGCGTTTCTCTGCAGGTAGCGCTTGTTGTCGACATAGTTCAGCAACCCATACAGCCTGCCGAAATACTCATCCGACATGTCGACCAGCCTCTCTAGCTGGAAATCCGCAGCCAGGTGCTCGAGGTATGGATTTGAGGGCAGCCTGGACTTCAGCCTTGGCTGATTACGGGGGCACACCTGCTGGCAGATGTCGCAACCGTAGATCCAGGTGTCCATGCGCTCTCTGATATCGAGTGGAAGAACTGTCTGGGTACCACCGAACCAGGATCCTTGCGCATTGTACGTGTTGTAGGCGATGCAACGGCGGGGGTCGATTCTAAGCGGCTCGTACAGTGCTCCGGTTGGGCAGGCCTCGAGGCACAGGTTGCAGTTCTCCAAGCACGTCATCTCCAGAGTCGGTTCGTCGTATTGCAGTTCCCTGTCTATAACCAGAGTGCTAATGACGAGGAAGGAACCACCTCCTCTGGCGAAGGCGAAGGTGTTCTTGCCATAGGTGGTCACCCCGGCACGGGCGCCTGCGAGGCGCGCCGGAAGGTCAACTGCTGCTCGCCCTACCGTGGCGCCGTGTTGCTCCAGGAACTCCCTGAGCAAGCGGTAGCGGGCACGGTGTATGGGGATCGGCGGTGCGCCGCCCAGGGACTGGTAGGCCCGACCCACTTTGCCCACCATTTCCGGAGGATAGGAGTGCTTGTAGTAGTCGAAGGCGACGACAACGACCGATCGCGCTTCGGGCAGGAGGTTCCTGGGGTCGGTTCCCTGTGCCAGGCCCCAGTCGGGACCGGTGGCCCAGCTGTACATCTCTTGTCGTGATTGCAGCTCTTCCTTGTAGAGGGGGAATGTGTCTGCGGTGGTAAATCCAACCAGGTCATAGCCTAGACTGCGGGCGTATTCCTTGACATCTGAACTAAACGACATCTTTTCTGCCTTTCCGTGCGGTGAAAGAGAACCTGCCTGTAATTGTAGCACGCGCCCGGACGTCGTACATAATCGTTCGGTGTGCCATGCTCTCGCACAAATGACACA
>PWRA01000023.1 GCA_003556385.1 Dehalococcoidia bacterium
AGATTCCCCTGTTCGCGCAGGACTCCCGTTTGGCCGAGGAGATCAGGCGGCTGGACCCCGACTCCATGTCCCCGCTGGAAGCGATCACCAGGCTCTACGAGCTCAAGCGCATGGCCGAGGATGACCAGGGCTAGGCGTTTACCTCAGGAGCCCGTGTAGCCGGCCCAGCATCGTGTCCCGTGTGTGACGCTGAGCCCCGACCGAACCGGGGCGAAAGGCCTCAAGACTCCATGCGGGCTCTGTTCGCAGGACCTCTCCTGTATTTGATACGGGGTGGGACGGCCCGGACGAGGCTAAAGCCTCGTACTACTGCTTCTGTCTCCCACCCGGCTCTATAGCGGTGTTCTCCGCTCGCCTTCGCCCAATCACGGCCAGGAAATCGGCGCATTCCCCTGCTATTCCCGGGGCATCAAGATGGTAGAGAGAGCGAAGGAGGTCTTGCCTACCGTGGGTTACGAATTCGTCGGGGATGCCCAGCCGTTTCACCCTGACATCTGAGGCGCCCGCCTTTTGCAGCAGGTCCAGCACGGCGGCGCCAAAGCCACCGCTGAGTACGTTCTCTTCCACTATGACCATCTTCCCGGTGCGGCTGGCTGCATCGAGGATCAGGTCGGCATCCAGAGGCTTCGCAAACCGGGCGTTTACTACCATGGCATCGATGCCGCGTGTGGCCAGCTCTTGCGCCGCCTTGAGACAGGGCAGAACGGTCGAACCGATACCCACTATGGCCAGGTCTGAGCCCTGCTTCACTATCTCGCCTTTGCCCATGGGCAGTCGCCGGAGCTCGCCGGCCCGCATGGCACCTGTTGCCCTCCCGCGCGGATAGCGGATGGCGATGGGATGCTCCGTACTCAGGGCGGTGTAGAGCAGGTCCTGAAGCTCGTGTTCGTCCTTGGGCGCACAGACGACCATGTTGGGCATCAGACTGAGGTAGGAGAGGTCGAATACTCCCTGGTGCGTCTTGCCATCGTCTCCCACGATGCCGGCACGGTCCATGGCGAAGATGACGGGCAGGTCGGGAAGACAGACATCGTGCAGCATCTGGTCGAAGCTTCGCTGCAGGAAGGTCGAGTATATAGCGACGATGGGGATGAACCCCTGGGTAGCCAGGCCCGCGGCCAGGGTGACTGCATGCTGCTCGGAGATCCCTACATCATAGATACGGTGAGGGAACTCCTGGACCAGTGGCGACAGACTGTTTCCTTCGACCATGGCGGCGCTTATCACTACCAGCCGGGGGTTATCCATCATCAGCCGGCGGACCGTCTGAGCGAACACCTGGCTGTAGGTGGGCGCTGCGCCTGAGCCGTCCTCCTTGGCGGATAGGCCGTGAAACCGGGTGGGGTCCTCCTCCGCCGGTTGGTACCCCTTGCCTTTCGTAGTCAAAACGTGCAGGATGACCGGCTTGTGCTGATTCCTGGCCCGAACCAGGGCCTTCTCCAGGTCGGCTATGTTGTGACCGTCTACCGGACCCATGTACGTAAAGCCGAGTTCCTCCCACATCATGCTAGGCACGACGACTGCCTTTGCGCCTTCTGTAAGCCGGTGTAACACCCATCGCAGTCTCTCTCCCCCCGGCAGTCGGGACAGCAAGCGCCTGGTCTGTTCTTTGGCGAGCATATAGGGGACGGTTGTTCGTGCCTCATGAACCCGCCTGGCCAACCCTCCCACCGTGGGCGAAATGGACATGCCGTTGTCGTTGAGGATGACTATCAGTCTGGTGTTCAGATGCCCGGCATGATTCAGACCTTCGTAAGCCATGCCGCAGGTCAGGCACCCATCGCCGATGACGGCTACCACGTCATGTTCGGCGCCCGAAAGGTCGCGGGTCAAGGCCATGCCCAGGGCTGCCGAGACGGAGGTCCCGGCATGTCCGGTGGTGAAGGCATCATGAGGGCTCTCATTCCTGTCGGGAAACCCCGAGAGTCCCCGGTATTGACGCAGAGAGCAAAACTGCTCCCGCCGGCCCGTCAGTAGCTTGTGCACGTAGGTCTGGTGCCCTACGTCCCACACTATCTTGTCCTTCGGGCTATCGAATACCCGGTGCAGGGCGACGGTGAGCTCGACCGTCCCAAGGCTGGATGCCAGGTGCCCGCCGGTCTCGCTCACCCCGGCAATCAACAACTCCCGGAGCTCCGAACAGAGCCCTTCCAGTTCGGCCCGGCTGAGCCACTTAACGTCGTCCGGGCAGTTGATTCTTTCCAGTATTCCGGGCATGTGGACCTTCGTCTCTTGATTATAGCAAATTCTGCCTTGTGTCCGTCTGTCCTGCATGCCAACAGCTATAGGGGCTTGCGCTTTTACATAGTGGAATCGAGCGCGCAAGAAAATTTTCCCCAAGAATATCGTTTACGAGTAAAGGGGTATTGACAGTCCCCGGGCGGGGGTCGGTAGAATAGCTCTATAGTATTAGAGCCGTCTAGTACTTCAGGCTGGACGATTGGGTTACCCGGGTGTTGAGTGAAATGGGTGGAGCGAGGTGGCGAAGGGACCTATCATGATTGAGAGGCGGTTGCCGAACAGCGACAGGCACAGGATCTTGCCTGTGCTGAGCTTCACCGAACAGGATGGTGTGCGCTGTTTTGACCTGTCGCCGCCGGTGAAGGACATGGATGATATGGAGGCGGAGACGACAGAAGATCAGACTTAGAATAAGGAGAGACCTGCGATAACAGGTCTCTCCTCTGGTTTTGGCGATGGTCGGGGAACCATCACCGCATTTAATATAGCAGGTAGGTGGTCCTGCCGGCAAACGGCCGGAAGGTAATGCAGTAGGGAGAGGAGTAGCGAGGACCTAAGTGCTATCGAGAGCGAAGAGTACAGTTGGACGTTGTGTAGCTAACACGCATGAGCGGTTATGCTTGCCCATGG
>PWRA01000080.1 GCA_003556385.1 Dehalococcoidia bacterium
CCTGAGGCAAACGAATAGAGAACCACCTCTGCTATGTCCGGCATAGTTACCAGTATACCATGGCCCGCTGCTCGCCCTTAGCTAAGAAGCAGTACCTAACAACCATCGGGCGGTCTGTGCAACTTCGCCGCAACAATCATACAGATAGTGCCTTAGGGGCGAGAGAGACGCCGCCTGCTGTGTGGATTCCCGGGACACCATACTGATTCGGCCTGGTGCAGAACAGGGGTTGTGTCCCCGAACGCTACGGCGCTAGGAGTGCCTGTCTGCAACGATCGTACAGGCGCCAAAGGATAGCCGAGCACAAGCTCATTGCACCATACAGCGCACCGTTTGACTTGTCACAGAGTGTGCTAGACTGTCAGGGCTATGCATATGGGTGAGATGCACGAAGCCAACCGTAAGTACTGGGACGCTGCTACACCGAGGTGGCGAGAGTTGGACGAGGAAGACTGGCGCAGATGTCCCGAGCGACCTTCGATTGCCTTCGAAGGAAATGCTCTCGACATGATATATGAGTTCGTCGGGACTCTTGCTGGCAAGCCTGTCTGCGTACTTGGCAGCGGCGACAATTACGCAGCCTTTGCACTCGCCGGTCTGGGGGCGGTCATCACCTCGGTCGATATCTCTGAGCAACGGCTCAGAGTGGCGGAAGAAAGGGCTGGTATCCTCGGCCTGGACATCGGTTTTGTGCGCTCCGATGCAGCAGACCTAACGTCAATACCGGATGTGAAATATGAACTCGTGTGTTCTACAAACGGATTCTTCGTATGGATTGCCGACCTCATAAGACTGTATTCTGAGATAAGTCGAGTACTCAGGCCGGGTGGTTACTATATCTTCTGGGATATACATCCCTTCATGCGACCCTGGAAGAACCAACGAATCCTTGAGATGGAGAAGCCCTATTTCCAGGCCGGCCCAATCCGATCTGAGGAACAAGGTCAGACGACTTATGAGTTTCACTGGACACTGAGTGACATCATCAACTCCTTGCTGAAAAGCGGGCTGGTTCTGCGCCGAATCCTGGAAACGACCGCACAGGATCCTCGTTTCTGGCAGGGGGCATCATACGGGAAAGGTAGCGATAATAGTCTTCTTGATTGGCAGAACAACCCTCGGGCCGGTCTGCCAACCTGGTTGACCATAGTTGCGCAAGAACCATCGACTTAGATCACAAGAGGGCCATCGTTCACCTTCGCCCAATAATCGTCCAGAGCGTGCCTTCGGGGCGAGAGAGGTGCGGCCTGCTGTCGAGATACGGAGGTATACTGCCCGCTGCTCTAGTTCAGATACGTTAGTGACACACAAGTCATGAAGGGGCGCCACAATGGCTGTACTATGGGAGTATGCACCCGCTTCACCGCCAGATCGGACAGATGGTACAATCCGGGTGATCGCCCGTGAGCGATAGTGAGGAGGAGAGTATGAAAGCATGACCTGCTTGCAGATGGATATGGACGCGTACCGGAGTTCCTGGAGAGCGTGCTCAGAGGGCTGACGCGGGAGGACCTGGACTGGCGGCCGAGACCGGACTGTAACAGCATAGGCTGGCTGGCCTGGCACCTGACCCGTCAGCAGGATGCCCAGATGGCATCCCTGATGGGGGTGGAGCAGCTGTGGACGGCTGACGGCTGGCATGCGAGATTCAGCCGGCCACCCGACCCCGAAGACAGCGGATTCGGCAATACTCAGGAACAGGTAGAGGCATTCCGGGCGCCCGACGTCGACACGCTACTCGAATACCAGCATGCGGTATCAGAGCGTTCGAGAGGTTACTTTTCGAGCCTGTCCGAAACCGACCTGGACAGAGAACTCGACGAACCGCACTTCCAGCCACCCCCCACGCTTGGCGTGCGTCTTGTGAGCATCATGGAAGACAGCATGCTGCATGCAGGTCAGGCGGCGTATATTCGAGGCCTGCGCCAGGGTAAGGGCTGGCAGGAGTACTGACCGGGTTGCGGAATTCGGTCCAGGTGGCCTCAGCCTGAGCGATCTGCCCGGTCGACCCGTGCGCGATGCTCCTGCGGCACTGACCGCCACAGGAAGGCCCGGCAGTAACCGCCACAAGTGAAGGCCAGTGTGAGAAGAGGGTGCACCACCCCGGGCCACCCTCTTCGTTGTTCCCGGAGAGACTATTTCTCCCGCTTGAAGCACATGAACCAGTCCAGGCAGTATACGTCTTCGCCCGGGCTCTCCATGCGCTCCTTTGCCGTACCGCACGAACCGGCAGGGGGAACGATGACGTCGTCGCCGGGCCTCCAGTCGGCAGTTGTAGCAACACTGTCCTGATCGGCTTTCTGCAGGGCGAGGATAATCCTCTTGATCTCGTCGAAATTCCTGCCCATAAAAAGCGGATAGTAGAGGATCGTGCGGATCATCCCTTTAGGGTCGATCACGAAAAAAGCTCTCACCGCCTGTGTGTTGGATTGGCTGCGCCCCCGGCGTAGTGGCTCTCAGCGCGGCCACCTTTGACGGGGAACTAGAATTTGGTATATATTATTGACTATATATAAGCTATACTGTTTCGGCGTTGTGGGCTAGAGACAAACATGACGGAGCGCAGCCAGATCCTGGAACAGGTCGTTACGGACCTCCTGTCTATCCCGCCTCTAATCTTCAGAGAGATACGCAGAAAGCTGGTCAGGACCGTGCTTACCGATATCGACGCCGGCATCACCGCACACCACCTCGAGATCATGCGCTTGCTGCAAAGAGAGGGGAAGCTGCACGCCGCGGAAATCGGGGACAGACTTCAGATCGCCAGAGCACAGATGACCAGGCTGATAGATAAGCTGGTGTGCCTGGGCCTGGCGGAAAGGCAGACAGACCCGGCCGACCGGCGGAGCACGATCATCACCCTTTC
>PWRA01000002.1 GCA_003556385.1 Dehalococcoidia bacterium
AGCCGCAATGACAACCGCGGCCTATGAACCACGCCAGAGGCGCGAACCAGCCTCAGGACACTCACCCGGTAAATCCATTCATGCCAGGCCCCCCTCAATATGACGACCTCACCTCTATGTAGCGGCTCCTGGTAGACGGCCACACCGTCACGAACGTTTCCTATCGAACTACTATGGTCAGAATCGGTAGGACACCCAGGACTAAAGTACAGGGCAAGCCATACGATCAGGTGATTGACGCCTCGCAGCGCGTAAGTCATAGTATGGTATACCTGAGTAGTGTGAAAGCGAAGAGACATGCCAGTTATCATAAATGGCCAGACCTACTACAGAACCGCTGAGGTCTGTCAAATGGTCGGTACCAGTAGAAACACCCTGTTCCGATGGATCAAGGAAGGGATATTCTCCGACGTCGAGTACCGGGACTGGCGGGGCTGGCGACTGTTCACCTCGGACCAGGTGGAGACCATAAGAGCCAAGACCAGCCGCATTACCGCAATAAGCCGCAGAGGTTGACAAGAACAAGCGCATGAAATCAGCAGTCCGAAGAGCAGAAACAGAGAGTATGTTCGACATCCTGGCACAAAAGTCCCCGCTTGGGGTTTATATCGCACAAGATGGGAAATTCTGCTATGTGAACCCGAGCTGTCAGCGCTTTACGGGCTATCGGGAGGATGAGCTTGTGGGCGGTGATTCATCGATGCTTGTCGCTCCCGAAGACAGGGAGAAGGTGCAGGATAATGCCGCGCGGATGCTGCAGGACGAACTCTTCTCACCGCATCAGTTCAGGGTGATGTGCAAGGATGGTAGCGTCAGGTGGGTTATGCAGTCTGTGAGTTCCATCGAATACCACGGGAGACGGGCGACACTCGGGTACTGCATGGACATCACCGAGAGGAAAGAGACGGAGAAGGAACTCAGTGCCAGCTATGCCCACTTCAACCAACTCGCTGAGCAGAGCCGGACGTGGCTCTGGGAAGTGGACGCGAACGGGCTATACACGTCTGTTAGTGACGTAGCCGAACGGGTCATCGGCTACCGACCGGAAGAACTCGTCGGTACGATGCACTTCTATGACCTCCATCCAGAAAAGGGGCGGGCAGAGTTAAGGTCAGCGGCGCTGCTGAAATTCGCCCGGAAAGAGCCCCTTGTCGATCTGGTAAACCCCATTCGGACGAAGAAAGACGATACCGTCTGGATGTCCACCAACGGCATCCCCATGCTGAACAGCGATGGGTCTCTGCGTGGTTATAGCGGCTCGGACGCCGACATTACCGCGCAGAAGCAGGCAGAGGAGAAAGTGCAACATCTCAACCAGTTGCTTCGTGCTATACGCAACATCAACCAGCTGATAGCCAAGGGTGCCGATCTCGACAGTCTGCTTAAAGGTACCTGCCGGACCCTGGTCGAGACCCGAGGTTATCAGAACGCCCGGATCGCCCTGCTGAACGAATCGGGCAAGCTGGTCACTGCTGCCGAGGCCACTGGGAGCAATGGTTCCGTGCAGATCACCGACAAGCCCGGCCGCAGGGCGATGGAGCGCTCCGGACTCAAGGCACTGGAACAACCGGGCATTCTAGTGATAAGAGACCTCTCGAAGTGTGCCGAGCCGCCCGTTACAGAAGAGTGTCGGGCGAGGGCCCGGATGAGCATCAGACTGGAGCATGATAGCAAGGTGTATGGGTTGATGACTGTTTCGATCCCGCCCGGTATAGCTGTAGAACGAGAGGAGCAGGACCTGTTCGAGGAAGCCGCCGGAGACATCGCCTTTGCCCTGTACGGCATGGAACAGGAAGAGAGACGCAAGAACGCCGAAGAGGCACTGAGAACGTCTGAAGAGAGATACCGCACCATACTCGAAGAGATGGAAGACAGCTACTTCGAGGTTGACCTGGGAGGCCACGTCACCTTTGCCAACAGCTCGACTTGCCGTAGCCTGGGATACTCAAAGGAGGAGCTCATCGGAACGAGCTATAAGAGCTTCACCTCCGGGGATCATATACAACTCGTATTCGACCTCTTCAACGAAGTGTACCAGTCCGGTACGCCGAACAGGGGTTTCGCCTGGAAAATCGCACGCAGAGATGGGAGCCACGGCTTCGTCGAAACGTCGGTCTCACCACTGCGGAATGACGAGGGCGAGATTGTCGGCTTCCGCGGAGTCGGGCGCGACGTCACCGAGCGCAAACGCATGGAGGAAGAACTGCGAACCCAGAAGACCTATTTCCAGCGGCTATTCGACAGCTCTCCCGACGCTATCGTCATGCTCGACACAGACGACAAGATAGTCAGGACCAACAAGGGATTCGAAGCGCTTTTTGGCTACGCCGCTGAAGAGGTCACGAGCCGGCCCATCAACGAACTGGTCATCCCGGATGACTGTACAGACGAAGCATCTGCCTGGTCGCAGGCAGTATTACAGGGAAGGATCGTCAGAGAGGAAGTGGTGCGAAAGCGCAAGGACGGCAGCCTGGTGGATGTCTCTGTGGTTGGCTATCCTGTTCACCTTGATGGCCAGCTGGCCGGTTTGTTTGTCATATACAGTGACATAACCAAACGAAAGGCTATGGAAAAGGCAATAAGGCAGGCATCCGAGGAGTGGAGGGAAACCTTTGATTCCATCACCGATGCGATCTCCATTCATGGCAGGGACGGCAGGCTGCGGCGTGTGAACAAGGCGTTTGCAGCGACTTTTCACGCACAGCCCCATCAACTCCTCGGCAAGCACTGCTATGAGGTGATGCATGGTATGCACGAGCCTGTGCCGGGCTGTCCTCACCGGCAAACGCTGCTGACTGGAAGGCCGGCCGGAGCAGAGTTCTTCGAGCCGAATCTGGGAATCTATGTCGAGACGACCACATCGCCCATTCTTGATGAACAGGGAGAGTGCGCCGGCACCGTCCACATCGCGAGAGACATTACTGAGCGCAAACAACAAAGTGAACAGCTGATGATGGCCGACCGGTTGGCTTCCATTGGCGAGTTGGCGTCCGGCACCGCCCACCAGCTCAACAACCCGCTCACGAGCGTTATAGGCTTTTCCCAGTTGCTTATGGAGCGGGACATCCCCGACGATATCCGCGAGGACGTGGGAGTCATCTACAGCGAGGCCCAGCGGGCAGCCGAGGTGGTTAAGAACCTCCTAACCTTCGGCCGCAAGCATACACCGGTGAAGCAGCTTCACCAGATTAACCAGATTATCGAGGATGTACTGAGATTGCGCGACTATGAACAGAAGATCAGCAACATCGCTGTGAAGAGAGAGCTTGCCACTTCCCTTCCCGACATCATGGTCGACTACTTCCAGATGCAGCAGGTCTTCCTCAACATCATAATCAACGCTGAATACTTCATGACTGAAGCTCACAACGGAGGGACTTTGACCATTACCACCCGGAGAACGAACGGCACCGTAAGAATCTCCATCGCTGACGACGGTCCCGGCATAGACTCGGAGGACCTGGGCCAGCTATTCAACCCCTTCTTCACAACCAAGCAGACCGGCAAGGGGACCGGACTCGGTCTGAGCATCTGCCACGGCATAGTGTCCGAGCACGGCGGGCAGATATATGCCAGGAGCCGACCCGGTGAGGGAGCCACCTTCTTCGTAGAGCTACCGGTCAACGGCCACCGCCGAGGAGGAAATCATGGGAAAAGCTAACCCCAACGGGAAGGGCATTCTACTGGTGGAAGACGAGCCGGGCATTACCGAGGTCTGTACCAGGACCCTCAGCGCCGAAGGCTTCCAGGTGAAAGCCGCCCCGGACGGAAGGGCAGGACTCAGCATGCTGAGCGAAAGAGAGTTCGCCCTTATCCTGATCGACATCAGGACGCCCGAGATGAACGGCATCGAGCTCTATAGACACATGGAGGACCTCTATCCTGAGATGGCCACCAAGGTCGTCTTCACCACCGGAGATGTTCTGAGCTCCGATATCAAGGCCTTCCTGGACGAAGCCGGTCACCCGTACCTGGCCAAGCCGTTTACGCCGGACGAGCTTAGAGCAGCCGTCAAGAACGCCCTGAACAGAGAGGAGTGAAGCTATGGCGAACCAGCGAGAGACACTGCTGATAGTTGATGATGAAGCTGCAATCCGGAAGCTCCTGTGCCGCAAACTATCGCGAGAAGATTACCACTGCAAAGAAGCGAATACTGCGGAGCAAGCTCTAGGCGTGCTCTCGGCCAATTCGGTCGCTCTGGCCATCCTGGATATAAAGATGCCCGGCAAGTCAGGCGTCGAGTTACTCCCGGAGATAAAGGCGAGCTACCCCGACACCGCGGTCATCATGGCTACGGCCATAACTGACATAAGCACCGCCATCCAGTGTCTGAAGCTGGGTGCCGACGACTACATCTGCAAGCCTTTTAACCTGGATGAAGTGTCCATCGGTGTGCAGAGGGTTCTCGACAAAAGATGTCTGCAGCTCCGAATCAAAGAGTATCAGCAATTCCTGGAGGAAAAGGTTGATGAGCAGACGGCAGAGATCAGGAGGCTCTTTCTGGGGGCGATCGAGGCGCTGGTATTCGCACTCGAGGCCAAGGATAAGTACACCGGCGGACACTCCCGCCGGGTGACGGAGACGGCTCTGGCCCTGGGCCATGAGGTGGGCCTGTCGGAAGAGGACCTCGAAGACCTGCGCTGGGGGAGCCTGCTCCACGATGTCGGGAAGATCGCCGTCGACCAGCTCATTCAGAACAAGCCCGATTCGCTGACACGAGAGGAGTACGAGCACATCATGATCCATGCACACGTCGGCGCCGGGATCGTTCAGCCAGTAGTCAATGATAGGGTAGTGGAGACCATCGAGCACCACCACGATCATTACGATGGGAGCGGTCTTCATCAAGTCATAGCGGGCAATGACATACCGCTCGCGGCGAGGATCCTTGCCGTGGCCGATGCCTTTGATGCCATGACGTCCGACCGGCCGTATCGCCCCGCAATGTCGGCAACCGAAGCTGTGGATGAGATCAAGCGTTGTACTGGCACGCAGTTCGACCCCATGGTGGCCGGGGCTTTCTTTAGAATAATGAGTCGCGAATCTGAGTCGCTCAGCTCCGTTAAGTTCGGCACGTAGCGAATATCCAATCCGGATGGCTGATCACCACAAGATTTCTGGCCTGCTGAAATGGAAGTCAACGAACTGCTGAAGACAATGGTGAACCGGGGGGCTTCGGACCTGCACCTCACAGTACCCAGCCCACCGGTGCTCCGTATTGACGGAAGGCTCATACCGCAGGAAGACATGCCGCTGCTAGAAGCTCACGATATTGAGGCTTTCCTAGGACAGGTGGCTACGCAAGAGCAGAGGGCCACCTTCGATAGAGAATGGGAGCTTGACTTCGCCTACTCAGTTCCCGGGTTGGCCCGGTTCCGGGTCAACGTCCTTCGACAGAGGGGCTGCCTGAGCCTTGCCTTCAGGTTCGTCCCGTTCTATGTTCCGTCCATTGATGAATGGGGCCTGCCGCTGATCCTCAAGGAGCTCATCCTCAGACCGAGGGGGCTTATTCTGGTAACGGGCCCATCCGGCAGCGGCAAGTCGACCACTCTGGCCGCGATGCTTCGCCACCTCAACGAGAATGCCACCAAGAGCGTCATTACCATTGAGGATCCCATTGAGTTTACGTTCCGCAATAAGAAATGCCTTATCCGGCAGCGGGACCTGGGAGACGATACGAAGTCATTCTCGGCGGCTGTGATCCACGCCTTGCGCCACGACGCAGATGTGATAATCATCGGTGAGATGCGCGACCTCGCTACCATAGGCGCGGCCATCATGGCGGCCGAGACCGGCCATCTGGTGCTTGGAACGCTGCACACCATCGATGCGCCTCAGTCCATTGACCGCATGATCGACGTATTCCCGCCCGGGCAACAACAGCAGGTCAGACTGCAGCTGTCGCAGGTGATAGAGGCGGTGATATCGCAAACCCTCTTATCTCTCATCGAGGGAGGGCAAGTCGCTGCCTTTGAGATAATGCTGGCCAGCCACACCATCAGGAAGTACATCCGTGACGAGAAGGTCTTCGAGATACCTGTTACGATGGAGGTGAGCACGCCAGAGGGAATGCAGACTCTGGACCAGGCATTGGCGGACCTGGTGAAAAGCGGCGTAGTCGCGCCAGAAGAAGCGATGATAAAGAGCAGGGACCCGGCAAAACTACAGCGACTGGGTTGAGCCCGCAGATGGGCATCCAGTCTCGAGAGTGCCGTTGACGATACTATAATGAACCAGGAGGGCGCAAATGGACAGGCGAAAATTACTTATAGCCGATGATGAACCGGGGATAAGGCTTACGGTAAGCAAAATGCTGCGGGAGGAGTATACCGTGATTGAGGCGGCCGACGGCGAGGAAGCGGTAAGCATAGCAAGGGGCCAGAAGCCGGATCTCATCTTGATGGACCTCATGATGCCCAAGCTGGACGGCTATGGCGCTTGTCTAAGCATCAAACGAGACCCGACTACCAGGGAGATCCCGGTAGTCATGCTCACCGGCATAGACCATAATCTGAACAGGAGGTTTGCCGAGGAGATGGGCGCCGACGGGTACATAACCAAGCCGTTTACACGTGAGTCTCTGCTGCTGGAGCTGGAGCGGCTAATGCCCACGGCCGGCCATAGCGCTGAGCAGGCGCCTCAGGAGCAGACGGCGGGGGAAGAGTCCGAACACGCGAGATGGTTCGATTCGTGACCCTCACGATCCCTGCTGTCATACGGACAACGGATCGAGGACAAACGTTGATAGTTAACGGAAAAGGAGTCAGACGTTGAAGACGAAGGGGACGATCACCGCGCCGGAACTGGTGGCAACCAGAACCAGGCCATCGAAGGAGCTGTTCCGGACACTGTTCTATAGCTCGCCGATTGGCACATACATCGTCCAGAATGGACGTTTCTTACTCGTCAATCACCAGCTTGCGCGGATCTCAGGCTATAACGACGATGAACTGATAGGAAAGTCCTCTCTCAATCTTGTCCTGGCAGAAGACAGAAATGCTGTGCGCGACAACGCTGTAAGGATGCTTAAGGGGGAGCGTTCTCACGGCTATGAATTCCGGATGGTCACAAAGCGGGCCAGTCTCAAATGGGTTATGGAGACGGTTGCTCCCGTCTTCTACAGAAGGAAGCGGGCAACACTCGGCCACCTGATCGACATTACTGAGCGCAAGCAGGTAGAGGAGATGCTGAAGCAGACTACGCTAGAGATGCAGCGCTCCAACGCCGAACTGGAGCAGTTTGCCTATGTGATCTCGCATGATCTGCAGGAGCCGCTACGCATGGTTTCGAGCTACACCCAACTACTGGCTCAGCGCTACGGCGATAAGCTCGATGCGGACGCAGATGAGTTCATCGCTTATGCCGTGGACGGCGCCGAGAGGATGCAGGCGCTGCTGCACGACCTGTTGGAGTATTCTCGGGTCGGCACTCGTGGGAAACCCTTCAGCTGGGTCAACTGCAAGGATGCAGTCGACAAAGCGGTGGCCAACCTGCAGATAGCCATTCAGGAGTCCGGGGCATCCATGACCTATGATGTCCTGCCCACGGTCATGGGTGATGAGGGGCAATTGGTGCGGTTGTTCCAGAATCTGATTGGCAACGCCGTCAAGTTTCGGCGCGACGATCCTCCGCGGGTCCGCATTTCGGCTCAGAGAAGATACAACAAGGTTGCCTTCTCGGTGCAGGACAACGGCATCGGCATCGAGCCCGCGCACAGCCAGAGCATCTTCGAGATCTTCCGACGCCTGCATACCAGAGAGGAGTATCCAGGAACCGGTATGGGGCTGGCCATCTGTAAGAAAATCGTGGAACGCCATGGCGGGCACATCTCGGTTCAGTCCAAACCGGGAGAAGGGTCGACATTCCGCTTCACGCTCGCAGTGGCAGGAGACGAAGCTACGTGAAGAGTCAGGTGACCGGACGATCGCTTGACGTTCTCCTCGTCGACGATAGCCCGGGGGACATGCGCCTCATAGTGGAGGCTCTCAAAGATGGCCGGACGCAAGTCCGTCTCCACATCGCGAGGGACGGCCTGGATGCCATCGCCTTCCTGCGCAGAAGAGGGAAGCATGTGGACGCCCCCCGTCCCAACCTGGTCTTGCTTGACCTGCACATGCCGCGAATGGATGGCCTGCAGGTACTGGCAGAGATAAAGGAGGACATGGAGCTGAAGCACATACCTGTGGTTATCCTGTCGGGGTCGGAAGATGCGGAGAGCATAGTCAAGACGTACAACCTGCACGCCAATTGCTATGTCACCAAACCGGTTGACCTGGCGCAGTTCACCGCAGTGGTAAGGTTTATCGGTGACTTCTGGCTGACCGCTGCGACACTGCCGATGGAGGAAAGGTAATTGAAAGCCGAACCGGTACGTGTCTTGTTGGTTGAGGACAACTCCGGCGACAGGCGCCTTATCAGCGAAATGCTGGCTGAGGTGAGCGACCTGGCCTTCGATGTAAAGCACGCTGACCGGCTGCAGACAGGCATGACACATCTGGAACAGAATGCGGTGGAGGTGGTCCTACTGGATCTCGGTCTTCCCGACAGTCAAGGACTGGAGACATTGAGAAAGCTGCACGCTCAGGCATCGGGGATTCCGATAGTAGTGCTGACCGGCCTGGCTGACGAAATGGTTGGAGTCCGGGCGGTCAACGAAGGAGCCCAGGACTATCTGATTAAGGGACAGGTGGATGGTCACCTGCTACGACGCACAGTGCGCTACGCTATTGAGCGCAAGCACGCAGAAGAGAAGGAAAAGCGACTGCGGACACAACTGGATCTGTCCAACCGCCTGGCCTCGCTGGGACTCATGGTGGAAGGCATCGCCCACGAGATAAACAACCCCCTTTCCAGTGTCATCGGTTGCGCTCAGATGCTGACGCACGAGGATATCCCCGAGCACGCTAAGGAAGATGCCAGAGCGATCGGCGATCATGCCCAGCGCGTGGCCGAGATCATAAAGAATCTCACTACGTTTGCCAAACAGCAGAAGCTGGACCCGGCTTACGTCAGTGTCAACGATATCATAACAGAAGCTCTGAACATGCGGTCCTATCCGCTGGAGTGCAGTGGCATAACGGTGGTTGTCCAGCTTGACCCCGGCCTACCCCGAACCATGGCTGATCCCGTCCTGCTGCAACAGGCTTTTCTTAACCTGATCATCAATGCCGAGATAGAAATGGCACAGGCTCACGGCAAAGGAAATCTACGTGTCCAGACAGGGCTGGTAAGTGACACTATTCAGGCATCATTCGCCGACGATGGTCCGGGGATCGCCGGAGCCAACCTGCCCCACGTGTTTGACCCTTTCTTCAGCACCCGCGGCGTCGGCCAGGGAACGGGTCTCGGCCTTAGTGTCTGCTATGGCATCATTGCCGAGCATAGCGGCAGGATATCCGTCAAGAGCCAGCCCGGCAAGGGCGCGGTCTTCACCGTGGAACTGCCTGTGGTGGCCCCCCAACAGCAGGCTGTACCGCTAACGTAACCCGCTGCCGGGGTCAGTAACGCCCGGGCTGTCTAGCGGGCTTAACACCCCTGATCGCCGATACGCGACTCTGTTACAAATCTGTAATATTTCGCCCGGGAAATTTATGACTATTTGAGAGTCTGTGCCTTAGACTGGAGTTAACGCCGATTGAGGAGGTGATAGAGATGGCACACGAAAGCGGGCACAGGGTTCCCTTCGCGCTTGAGACCATTGGCAAATGCCTCTGCCCGACATGCCCGGTCCAGGGCGGCAGCCAGTGTGTAGCTGAACTAAAGGCAGGTCTGGATGAAGCTCTCAGGAGCAATCCACTGAAGCCGGAAAAGGTGCCGGGCGTCTACTGTGGTACCGGCAAGGCTGACTGCACCGATATTGACACTAACCAGGTCTGCATTTGCGGCGACTGCGCTGTGTTCGCCCAGTTCAGACTGGGGGATGCCAGACCATCGTCCTATTATTGCCGTGCTGGCGCGTCACAGTAACGTATAGCTTTGAGAAGGGAAGAAGAGCGTGTGGCAGATTGAGAGCCGCGTGCTCGAGGTGGTTCGGCGCACGCCCGACATCAAGAGCTTTCGATTCGAGGTCGGCGGCCGGAAAGACGTGCACTATGAGCCCGGGCAGTTCTGCTTTGTCTCCATCAACGTCGATGGGCGGGAAGCAGAGCAGCACTTCAGCCTGTCAAGCGCACCGACGGAGACGGCGCAGGCCGGCTATTTGGAGTTCACGAAGAGAATCACTGACAGCGCATACTCTCAGGCACTGGACCGTCTCAAAACAGGAGACCCGGCAAGACTCAGGGGTGCCGCCGGGGACTTCATCCTGCCACAAAGCGAACAGAAGATCGCCTTCTTGACCGGGGGGATAGGGATTACCCCGCTCAGGAGTATGCTTCGCTACATTTCGGACAAGGATCTGCCGTACGATGTCGTCCTCATCTACGCGAACAAGACCTGGGACGGTATCGCATTCCGGGATGAACTGCAAGAGATAGCAGGGGCCCGCGACGACATCAGGGTGGAACACGTGCTATCGGCTCCCGACATCCCCCCGGACTGGATCGGTCACAGAGGGCATATCACTAGGGAGCTAGTTGTGGAACTGGTACCGGACTACGGGGAACGGATCTTCTACGTTTCGGGTCCGCTACGCATGGTCACTGCCCTACAGGAACAGCTCTCAGCGATCGGTGTCCCGCAGGGACAGGTGAAGCGGGACTATTTCCCGGGCTACGACTGAGACCTGCGTTGTGAGCATCCCGGCATACATGTGATGAAGCGCTGGCGTTACCGGCTGCGCCGCAAGAAGCGGGGCTCGCGAAAGGCCTGAATCAGTAACGCCTGGGCTGCCTAACGGGCTTAACATCGCCCCGGTAGTCGGGTGCGATGATGTTGAATACCAGGCTGATTTTTGGATCCACCATTCGCGAGCTTATCCGCGTTTCAATCTCGTCTAAGGAGAGACACGTGGTGACCACCATCGGCAACCGCGCATTGTAGCGGTAATTCATCAGCTGATATAGCTTTTCCTGAGCCCAGGGGGTGGCCGATTGCTCCCCGAAGTCGTCGAGTATGAGCAGCGGGATTTCCTTGACCTTCTCGAAGAACTGGTCATATGATGTTCTGCTATCCGGGCTGAATGTGGCGCGCAGATGATCCAGAAGGTCGGCGACAACCACAAAGAACACCGGCTCTCCCTGCGCCGACCGATAGTTGGCGATGGCCGCCGCCAGATGAGTCTTGCCACAGCCGTTGACCCCCTGATATATCAACCAACCCTCCGGTGAGCGGGCGAATCCTTCCGCCAGGTTGAAGGCCTGACGCAGATTCTGACGCTGTTCCGGGGGCAACTCCAGCCTCTTATGGTCGAAGCTGTCGAAGGTCATGCTGCGTATGAGCTTCAGTCGTGAGCCGTCCTGGTATTCCAGAGAGGAATCTTGGTCAATCGTCAGTACCCGGCAGAAGTCGTTAGCGGCTATCCTGCCCTGCAGGCGTTCATCCATTTTCTCTACCGGGACATCGGTGGTGATAACGGTGGCCAGTCCGGCGTTGAATCGGTGATTAAGAAGCTGCTCCAGCTTCTCCCTCGACCAGTCAGTGGCGGTACCCAGAGTAAGGTCGTCAAGAACCAGGAGCGGCACGCTCTTCACGTAATCGAACAACTCATCGTAGGTGATATTACTTGTCGGGCCAAAGGCCGAACGAAGGTGGTCCAGGAGGTCGGCAGCGCCTGTATAGAACACGGGTTCTCCCGCTTTGAGACAGTGATTGGCGACCGCACAAGCCAGGTGCGTCTTGCCGGAGCCAGCGGGACCCGTGAATACCAGCCAGCCCTCGGGGCTCTCAGCAAAAGCTTTTGCAGCCTCACAGATGCGGGCGAAGTGCTCCTGAGAAGCGGTATTAGCCGTCCTTCCTTGAGGCGAGAGATTATCAAAGGTGAGTTGCGATAGAGAGCCAAGATTACTGTATTGCTGAAGGTATTCCAGCTTCTTCTTTCTTAACCCCGCCTTGCTGCAGCCACAGGGCACCGCGCGGCTGAAATCGGCTTTTCCCGAATCCAGAGCAGGATAGACGAAGCCCGCCCCCTTACAGGCAGGACAGGCTTCATCGTCCCCTTCCTCCATCGAGGGCAGAGCGACGTCACCGTCTGACGAGGTGCCCGTATTTGCCTCTGACGTACTTGTCCGGGCCACCCTTTTTAGCGTCTCCTTTAGATTCTCCACTGTCCTTACCTTCGCATGCCCACCTTTCCAGGATGCGGGCGATATACCTCCAGCTGCGCTTGTTGAGCGTGACCGCCTCCCTGAGAGCTTCTTCGATCCACCCCGGCGGATAGGTATTCTCTGCCTCTTTGAGCTCTTCAGCGATCATCGGCGTGATGATTCCTATATTCTGTTCGTAGAGAGCGAAGACGTTGACAGTCGGCGATCGAGAGGCATCGGCCGCCAGAGAGTAGACATCCTCCAGCACACCGCCTATGTCGGAAGCCGCGTGCAACAGCGCGCCGTGCTCCACAGCGGAGTTCAGCGCACGACGCAGCTCTTCCTCGCCAAACTCAGCCAACAGCTGAGAGCCCTCAGTTGCCAGTTCCCTGTAAGTGACGCCGACAATATCGGCCCCGCGCCGCTCCTGTTTTCGTAGAACCAGGTAGGTTACGTACAAGACCGTCTTAAGCTCAGCGATGTCCTTAATCCTGGGAACTGTTGCGGTGAAGAAGGAGCCGGGCAAGGAGACAGAATCTGCCTTCATCCGAGAGGTTGACGACTGGCGGTTCGGCACGATCTTCACCCTTATGAAGCCGGAAGCGGCTCGGCCTCCAGGTTGGCAAACTTGGCAGTCCTGCCCACGAAGCGTAGCTTAAACTGCCCCAGAGGACCGTTACGGTGTTTGGCTATGATGATATCCGCTATGCCGCGGGGATAGGGCTCTCTCTCAATGTCATGCACCTTGCTCCACTCTTCAGGAGAGAAGTACATGTCATCGCGATAGATGAAGAGAACCACATCAGCATCCTGCTCGATACTACCGCTTTCGCGCAGGTCAGCGAGTTGCGGTATATGGGAGGCCCGCCATTCCACGGCTCGACTGAGCTGGGACACCGCCAGCACCGGCACGTCCAGTTCTCTGGCCAGAGTCTTCAGGGCACGGGTTATCTTGCTGATCTCCTGTACCCGGGTCTCGTTCTTGCCCTCGCCCTGTATTAGCTGCAGGTAATCGATGATAATCAGGTCGATCCTGCGTTCAAAGTGAAGCCGCCGCACCTTGCTCCTTATGTCCAGCACGCGGAGCTGGGGCGAATCGTCGATATACATGGGCGCCTCGGACAGGATGCCGCTGGCTTCCATGATCCTCATCTCGTCCTGTTCACTGAAGTGCCCGAGACGGACTCTTTTGAAGTCGACCCCGGACTCGCTGGCAAGAAGCCGCTGGACCACGGCTTCCCGGGACATCTCCAGGCTGCACATAGCAACACAAGCATTCTGCGTAACAGCGGCACTCCTGGCTATGTTCAAAGCGAGGCTTGTCTTGCCCAAACTGGGCCTGGCGGCCAGAACAATCAGATCGGACCTCTGCAATCCCCCCAGGGGTTCGTCCAGGGCAGCAAAACCGGTCAGGATATGGGGTACTTCTCCTTCTTGAGTAACACGGAGCGACCCGGCCTCCTCAAAATACTGACCCAGAGCGTCCCGAATCGGCACAAAATCCCGGGGATCCCGCTTCATCCGCACCTGAAAGAGGATGTCTTCCGCCTTATTAAGGCTGGCCTCGATATCGGGGCTGGCCTCGTAGCCAAGGGCCTCGATTTGCCCGGCGGCAGTGATCAGGCGACGCATTATCGCTGCGTTGGATACTATCTGAGCGTAATGCTCCGCGTGCAGCGATGTGGGAACGTTGCTGATCAGATGACTGAGGAAGGCAGCTCCACCGATCTGTTCCAGCCTGTTCTGACGCATCAGCTCGTGCGCCACCGTGATCTGGTTTATAATTTCGTTACGCTGATAGAGTGCGAAGCAGGCCTGGTAGGTCATCCGGTTCGTTTCGGAGAAGAAGTCCTCCACCTTGAGCGAGGAAGCAACCTTCAGGATTGCGTCAGGGTCGATCAACAGAGACCCGATCAGTGCCTCCTCGGCTTCAATATCGTGAGGCGGGGCTTTCTCCTCTGCCATCCCTAGTCTTGCTCCTCCTCGATCACCACGGTGATCTGCGGCTTGATGTCGCCGGCCAACCTGACCGTCACTTCGTGACTGCCTGCCTGCCGTATAGGTTTCTCTATATCGATGTTCTTCTTATCGACTGTCGAGCCCACAATGCGGCTCAGCTCCTCTGCGATGTCGGCAGCCGTGATAGAGCCAAACAGGCGCTCTCCTTCACCGGCGCGGGCTTTGAGATTGATCTCCTTGCCCTCTATTTGCTCGGCCAGCTCCATCAGTCTATCCCGGTTAGTGGCCTCGTCTCTTAGTTCCTTCTCCAACCTGGCCTCAGCGTCCTTGATGACGGCCGGCGTGGCTTCCACAGCCAGCCCGCGGGGCAAAAGGAAATTCCTGGCATAGCCACGTCTCACTTCCTTTATCTCCCCCGCCCTGCCCTTGCCCGGTATATTCTCCAGCAAAACAACTTTCATGAAACCCCTCTCTTCTCTTAGGATGACAAGAATCTGTCTGCCGAGACGGCAGCAGTAGCACCGTCCCCGGCAGCGGTTATCGCCTGCCTGGCGGAATTATGACGGACATCTCCAGCAGCGAAGATTCCGGGGAGCTTTGTCTCCATAGCTTCGTCGGTGATGATGTACCCTCCTTCATCCAGCGGCAGAATACTACGCCACTCAGCGCTGTTGGGTACCGACCCGATGGCGACAAAGACGCCCGCCAGCTCCAACTCTGATATTCTACCATCTTTGCTATTCTTCAGGGTAACCTGTTCGACCACCTCATCTCCCTTGATCTCGGTAACTATGTTGTCCCAGATGAGCTCCACCCTCGGTTCGGCCAGAACCCTCTCCTGATTTATCCTGCTTGCCCGCAGCTGGTCCCGACGGTGAATGACCTTAACGGAGGATGCAAACCTGCTCAAATAGAGAGCCTCTGTGATGGCGGCATCACCACCGCCTACCACGGCCACCGCCTTATCGCCGAACAAAGGACCATCACAGGTAGCGCAGTATGAAACACCCTTACCCACGAACTCGTCTTCGCCGGGCACACCCAGCCTACGATACCGGCACCCCGACGCGATGATGATGGACTCAGCTCTGAAATCACCTTCGCTGGTCCTGACCAGGTTGTTCCGCCAATCGGGCAGGGCTCCGGTTACATCGCCGGGCAGTACCTCCAATCCGCAGCAATGGGCCTGTTCCTGGATCAGCTGACTCAACTCGATACCGCTTATACCATGCGGGAAGCCAGGATAGTTCTCAACCCGCTCGGCGTTGGTGATCTGTCCGCCGACTATCGCTCTCTCGAAAAGCAGAGTGGCACGTCTGGAACGGGCACAATATAGCCCGGCAGTAAGCCCGGCCGGCCCGCCGCCAACGATGACAACCTGGTAATCCCTGTCCATGGCCTAGATGCTGTTGAACTCGCGCTTGATTTCATCGAGCGCGCCCGGACGGACGATGTCGGCCACAGTCATAGCCATCGCCATAGCTGCATCCAGCAATCCTTGATGACCCTCCTCGGAGACGGCTGCCGACGCAAACTCCGGTGTATGTATCAACACCTCAGGGGGCGCAATAGATATCGTCGGATGTATACTCGGCACCACCTGGCTGACATTCCCCATGTCTGTGCTGCCGAATCCGAACCGGGGGTCATAAGCGATTACCCGACGCCCCAGCGATTCCAGGTTTTGGCTGAACAACTCGGCCATAGCCAAATTGTTCTTCATCGGAGCGTAGGTCTTTTCTCGCCACCTATACTCCAGTCTCGCGCCGCTGGCAATCGATGCTCCCGTGAAACAGTTCAGTACCCTGACTCTTAACTGGTCAAGGTACTCCATATCCGGAGCACGCACCAGGAACTCGGCTGCGCTGTGAGCAGGTACTATGTTCGGCGCGTCGCCTCCGTCGGTGATTATGCCGTGGACGCGCGCTTCGCCCTTTATGTGCTGGCGCAGTGAGTTTATGGCGGTGAAGCTCAGGACCATGGCTTCAAGGGCGTTTATGCCCTTGTGAGGCTGGCCCGCGGCGTGCGCCGGCTGCCCGAAGAATTCCACGTCAAGGGTGCTACAGGCGAGGGCGTCAATGGTCACCATGTTCACAGTATCGGGATGGATTATCATAGCTGCATCCATCCCGGCGAACGATCCCGCCTCTACCATGTCTATCTTCCCGCCGAGCCCCTCCTCCGCGGGAGTGCCCACAACCACAATACTGCCTCCTAGTTCATCGATGACACGTCTGCTGGCCACACCAGCGCCTACTGCCGCCACGCCTATTATGTTGTGTCCACAGCCATGCCCTATCTCAGGTAGCGCGTCATACTCTGCGAGCAAGGCAACCCTGGGCCTTCCCTGACCATACGTGGCCTGAAAGGCAGTGTCCAGGCCAGAAACGCCCCGTTCGACCCGAAATCCGCTTTGCTCAAGGTAGCCGCAAAGCCACGCCGACGCCTTCAGTTCCTGGAACCCCAACTCCGGCTCGCCATGAATATCCATGCTCAACCGGATGAGTCGATCCCTTTGGGCCTCAACTGCATCTCTTGTCTCTAGCTTCAACGCTTCGATCTCCAAAACTTGAACCTCCTGCTAATAGCTATTATACTTTGTGTTTGACCTGCATTTCTAGGGAATGAACGATGGAAGGGATTGAAACAAAGCTGGTCAGAGCTCCGGTAAATGTGGCTCAGTTGCTGAAAGAACCGGTCGGTTCTACCCGGAGCTATGATCTGGATGAGATGATCGAGGACGAGAACGAAGGTCCCGTCAAAGGGAGTACACAGCTCATTCACACAGACCGGGGGATTCTGGTCCGGGGACTTCTGCGGGTTGAGGTAGAAGTGACATGCAGTCGTTGTCTCAGTAGATTCTCATGTACGCTCGCTTTCGCCGTAGAAGAAGAGTTTCTGCCGACGGTCGATATGTCGAGCGGCCTGGCTCTACCTCCAACGGAAGAAGCGGAAGAGTTCACCATTGATAGCAAGAACATACTTGACCTGGGTGAGCTAATACGGCAATATACCCTGTTGAACTTGCCCATGAAACCATTATGTCGTCCTGACTGCTCAGGAATAAAGGAGATGAACCGAAATGGCGGAACCTAAGAAGAAAACATCGAAATCGCGGCAGGGCAAGAGGCGCAGCCACCTGAGTCTGACTCCACCCGCCATGGATGCGTGCCCCCATTGCCATAGTCCCAAGTTATCTCACCGTGTTTGTCGTAACTGCGGCTGGTACAACGACAGAGAGGCAGTTGAAGTCAAGCCCGCCAAGAAGAAATAGGTGGCCATGGCCGACTCACCCGGAGTAGCTTACGTTTTCCCGGGGCAGGGCTCCCAGGCCACCGGCATGGGGTCAGACCTTTATCAGACCTATCCCTCCTCCAGGGCGGTGTTCGACGAAGCCGATGCCTCACTGGGCTTTTCTCTTTCTCGTCTATGCTTTGAAGGACCGGCAGAGGAGCTGACCAAGACGCATAACGTCCAGCCCGCGATACTGGTGGTTAGCATTGCGTGCCTCAGGGCCTTTGAAGAAGCGGTCGCTCGTGAGACCCCAGCCCCCATCTTTGTCGCAGGCCATAGTCTGGGTGAGTACACTGCTCTGGTTGTCGCAGGCGTGATCAGTGTGGGTGATGCTGTTCGCCTCGTCAGGGAGAGAGGACGACTGATGTACGAGGCGGGGTTGAAGAACCCAGGGAGCATGCTGGCAGTAATAGGGCTCGATGAGGACGTCGTCCGGGACATAAGCGTCCACAGCCGAACCGAAATATCGAACATAAACTGCCCCGGGCAGATCGTGCTGAGCGGTGCCGTTGAGGCTCTGGCCGAAGCCGACAGACTTGCCAGGGCCAGAGGTGCTCGCCTTATCCCTCTAAGAGTGAGCGGGGCCTTCCATTCCGCTCTCATGGATCCGGTCGTCTCGGAATTCAGCAAGACCGTCTACGACCTGAGATTCCAGCCGCCGGCTATTCCTGTAATATCAAACGTGACCGCCCGACCATTAACCGACGTCGACTCGGTGCGGGAGGAAATGGTTAAGCAGCTTCGCAATTGCATCCAATGGCAGGCATCGGTGGAGTACATGATCGACCATGGCGTAAGCACCTTCTTCGAAATAGGTCCCGGCAGGGTGCTCAGCGGCTTGATCAGGCGGATCAACCCCGAACTACAGACTCTGAACGTATCGGGAGTGGTAGACATAGCTCTGCTAGCAGGCGAGCACGGGCAAGCCCGCCGATGACTACGATGAGGCGAAAGGCCAGAATCATCGCCCTGAAGGCACTCTACGAGCTTGATTGCACTAGGCATAAGGCAGAGGATATCCTGGACCATTTGACCGCAGAGCAAGACACATCTGAACAGGCAGCCACCTTCAGCAGAGAGGTTGTCAAGGGAGTGCTTCAGAACAGAGCGGAGATCGACGCCCTCATTCGGAAATATGCCCCTGAGTTCCCGGCAGAACATCTGCCTATCATCGATAGAAATATCCTGCGCATGGCGGTGTTCGAAATGCTGTTTAGTGAGACGGCTCCCATTAAGCAGACACCCGTTAAGGTAGCTATAAATGAGGCCATAGAGTTGGCCAAGGAATTCGGGAGCGACTCCTCCGCTCGCCTGGTCAACGGAGCACTGGGAGCAATAGCCGACAGCGGGATAGCAGGGCCCCATTCATGATATGATTCGATAAGCAGCCGCAGAGCATCAACCGGTGTATCATGACGATCATAGCAGAGGACGACACCATTCGAATCGAAAGGCTCGAGTTAGGGCCCTTTGGAACCAACGCATACATCGTAATCTGCCGCGGAACACAGGACAGCCTGCTAGTAGACGCGCCGGGCGACGCTCATATCATCCTGGACAGATTGAAGAAAACCACTCCCCGCTATATATTGCTGACCCATGACCACTTCGACCATATCGGCGCCCTTAAGGAACTACGAGCTGAACTGAGGGTTCCCCTGGCTGCCCATGCTGCAGACGCCCGACACCTGGAGTCAGCGCCAGAGATGCTGCTGGACGACGGCGACACGATTTCGCTGGGAGACCTGACATTCGCCGTGCTACACACGCCGGGGCATACCCCGGGCAGTCTGTGCTTCAGGACCGGGCGCCACCTCCTATCAGGGGATACCATCTTTCCCGGCGGCCCGGGTAAGACAGGATCGCCTGCCGATTTCGACCGGATAATCAGATCGTTGACGGAGAAGGTGTTCCCTCTGCCGGACGACACCCTGGTGTATCCCGGTCACGGCGATACTACAGTGCTGAAGAAAGAGAAAGATGAGTTCGCCGTCTTCTCATCGCGGCATCACGATCCTGGCCTGTGTGGCGATGTGCTGTGGCTTTCGGCTTAGGCGTCTTTTGACAAGACCACTGTGACTAGCTAGACTAGGCTCTCGGTCAGGCAGATGACTGTTATCGACGAGTTCGTTGCATCGCACCCCAGGTCAAAGCAGCTACACGAAAGGGCCCTCAGTCATTTCGCCGCCAGGGGAGCCACCCACGTCGGTCGTATGTGGCATCCTTTCGGCATCTACATTACCCATGGCCAGGGCTCCCGGATCTGGGATGTAGACGGGCATGAATACATCGACTATCGAAATGGACACGGCGCCCTGATACTGGGGCATGGCCATCCGGCCATAGTGAAGGCCATACAGGAGCAGACCACCAGGGGAACGCTCTACAGCGCCTCGCACGAACTGGAGATCGAATGGGCGGAGTTAATAAAGGGCATGGTACCAACCGCAGAGCGGGTCGAGTTTTTTGCCTGCGGTCAGGAAGCGAATCTGATGGGGATAAGGGTCGCCCGGGCCTTCACCGCAAGGACAAGGATTCTCAAGTTCGAGGAGAACTTCCACGGCTGGGCCAACGAACTGCTAGACCCGGGTGCACTTGGCGCGGTAAACACGGAGGTAACGGCCATACCGATGCATGACCTCGCCGCGCTTGAGGAGGAACTGGCCACGCAGCAGTATGCCATCGTTCTCACCGAGGGTGGTGGCGCTCGACTGGCCGGCCAGATCCCCTGGGACCCGGACTTCATCCGTGCCGTCGGCCCGTTGGCGAAGAGGCATGGTACCATCTGGCTCTTGGACGAGGTGGTTACCGGCTTCCGCGACGGTCCTGCCGGCTGGGGGGGCGTCATGGGGCTGAGGCCCGACCTGACCACCTTCGGCAAGAGTGTGGCTGGAGGAATGCCGGCCGGAGTCTTGACCGGTCGAGCCGACGTAATGGCGATGTTGACTCCCAGGCCTCCCCCAGAAGGATGGATTCCTCACTCCGGAACCTGGAACGCAATGCCTATCGTGTGTGCTGCCGGTATTGCTGCCTGCAAACTGCTCAAAGACGGGCTGATCCAGAAGAGGATCGACGAAATGGGGGCCTACATGCGGAAGACCGGCAACAAGGCGCTACAGGAGCGCGGCTATAACTGGCGTCTCTACGGCCGTTCCATCATCCATACCTACTTCGGGCCAGCCGATTTCGAAGTCGATGAGGCCGGCAACCCGCCCACGAGGGACGCTGAGAGGATGCTGGCAGGGGACGCAGAGAAGCACAAGCTGGGCACGTATCTTCTTCATCACGGTATCCACACACACCAGGGGCGGATGTTCATATTATCGATGGCGCATACCAGGGAGGACATCGACAGGACAGTCGACGCTCTGATCAGTGCTATTGGTGCTGCCATGGCTGACGGAGCCATCGGCCAATCGCCGCTGTGATCCGGGTGTTCGCGAGGCCGCGGTATAGACATCAAAGCACGCATATTGCCGCTCGAGGTAGGGCGTAGTATCATATCTCTACGAGAATGGGGTCGTGAGCCGACAACGGAAGAGACCACTGGTCAGAACCTCATGCAAGGAAATCCAAAGGAGATAAGGACGCTCATTCGGCATGGTCAGCTATCCCAACCGACGGCCGGCCTAGCGCCGGGCTATGCCCAGGCAAACCTGGTCGTATTGCCTGAAGAGTTGGCCTTTGACTTCTTGCTCTTTTGTCAGCGTAATCCCGGCCCATGCCCGGTGCTCGAGGTGCTGGAACCGGGGACATACGAACCAGCTATGACGGCCCGGGGGGCCGACCTCAGGGTGGACATACCCCTGTATAGAGTGTTCCGAAACGGCGCACTGGTGACAGAGCAACGGGATGTCACAGGCTTCTGGGACGACGGACAGGTGTGTTTTCTGCTGGGCTGCAGCTTCACGTTTGAGTGGGCCCTGCTAAGGGCGGGGATACCGCTACGGCATATCGAGGAACACAGGAACGTGGCCATGTATGCGACCGGCATTGAGACCGAGCCGGCAGGTATATTCTCCGGCCCCCTCGTTGTGAGCATGAGGCCCATTCATGAGTCGAAGGTGGTGAGATCGATCCAGGTTAGCTCCCGGTTTCCCAGGGCGCACGGTGCCCCACTTCACATAGGCGATCCCGCCAGTATAGGTATCACTGACTTGACGAATCCCGATTACGGGGACTACGTGGAAATCAGGGAGGATGAAGTCCCTGTGTTCTGGGCCTGCGGTGTCACCCCACAGGCCGTGGCGTTGAGATCCAGACCGCCGCTGATGATAACCCACGCACCCGGATACATGTTCATCACAGATGTGCTGGACGAAGACCTGGCAGTCTTGTGATACCTGATCCGGTATAGCATAATGCTGGCAGCTGTTGCCGCTCATCTTCCAGAGAGGGATCTGATGAACAACAAAGTAGACCTGAACTGCGATATGGGAGAAGGCTTCGGTACCTACAGGCTGGGGTATGACGAAGAGATAATGCCATACATATCCTCGGCCAACATCGCGTGCGGATTTCATGCCGGTGATCCGGGGTATATGAGGCGGACGGTGCGTTTAGCGGAGGAGGCCGGCGTAAGTATCGGAGCTCATCCGGGTCTACCCGATCCCATGGGCTTCGGACGGAGGGAGATGACGGTAAGCGCTGAGGAGGCAGGCGACTATGTCATGTACCAGATAGGCGCCCTCCAGGCGTTTACCAGCGCCAGGAAGCTCCAGCACGTCAAACCACATGGAGCCCTGTATAACATGGGGGTCAAGAATGAGGAGCTGGCCCGGGGGGTTGCTGAGGCCGTCAGGAAGGTAGATCCTGACCTGGTCCTGGTAGGCCTGACAGGCTCTGCCTGGATAACGGCAGGCCGTGCACTCGGGCTAAGGGTGGCGCGCGAGGTCTTCGCCGACCGGTCGGTGAACCCGGATGGTACGCTTGTCCCCCGTGCAATCGCGGGGGCGGTTATCAGGGACGTCGACGAGGTCATCGCCAGGGTTCTGCGGATTGTCACTCGCCGCACGGTCACAGCCATCAACGGCGAAGAGGTCGATATGACAGGGGACACGATTTGCCTGCACGGCGACACTCCAGGAGCCCCGGAACTGGCGCGGGCAATACGGCAGAGGCTGGAGGAGGCAGGCGTGGCCGTAGTGCCGATGGGGGCATTATGCCGGTAGAGCCTCGCAGGCAGGCCATGATGTATGAAAGACCAAGATTCTTGCCGGGCGGCGACAGGGCACTCTTCATTGAACTCGGGGACACCATTGACCCGGAGCTGAACCGCCGTGTCAGGAGGCTGCTGCTCACCATACAAGAGGCCGCCCTGCCCGGACTGGTGGAGGTAGTTCCCGCATATCGGTCGCTGCTCGTTTACTACGAGCCGCGGCAGATACGCCGGCGAGAGCTGCGAGCCAGGCTGGATGATCTGATCCATGAGTCCCTGACCGCCGAGTTGGCCAGACCAAAGGTCACTGAGATCCCCGTGGCATACGGGGGTGAATATGGTCCCGACCTGGGGGCTGTGGCGGACCATAACCGGCTATCGCCCGAAGAGGTGGTCCGTTTGCACACCGGTGCAACCTACCTGATCTACATGATGGGGTTCATCCCTGGCTTTGCCTACCTGGGGGGTATGTCTCCACGCATAGCCACCCCGAGGCTACCGACACCGCGCACAGCGATCCCGGCCGGATCGGTCGGGATCGCCGGGAGTCAGACCGGGATATATCCGGCGGAAAGCCCGGCAGGCTGGCAGGTCATCGGCAGAACCCCTGTAGAGCTGTTCCTTCCCCGAAGGCAGCCGCCGGCCCTGCTGCAGATGGGCGATTATGTCAGATTCGTCCCTGTAAGCGATGAGGAATTCCACGTCATAAAGAAGAAGGTGGGGCAGGGTACCTATAAGATGGAGGAGACTCCGGTTACGCAGGAGGATGAGAGTGGAGGTCTTTGAGGTCGTTCGACCCGGGTTCTTCACCACCATTCAGGACAAGGGACGGTATGGTTATCAGCAATATGGCGTGCCCGTCTCCGGGGCGATGGATAGCTACGCGCATGTGCTGTCCAATCTGCTGCTGGGCAATGACGACGGAAAAGCATGCCTGGAGATCACGTTGCTGGGGCCCTGCTTGCAGGTTTTGCGCGACACGGCAGTAGCCCTTACGGGAGCTGATCTCAGTCCGACCCTGAACGACTGCCCGCTTCCCATGTGGGAGGGAGTGGAGGTCAGTTCCGGAGATACCATCTCGTTTGGCTCCCAGCGGAAAGGATGCCGGAGCTATCTGTCTGTCGTGGGCGGGATAGACGTTTCTCCAGTCATGGGAAGCCGGTCGACCTATGTGAGGTCGCGACTGGGCGGCCTGGACGGCAGACCCTTACAGGCGGGCGACCGCCTGCATAGCAGCAACTCCCTGGGCAACCTGCCGCTGAAGCGCCTACCGCCGCAGTGCATTCCCTTGTACAGTACAGAACACAGACTGAGGGTAGTCCTTGGGCCGCAGGATGACTACTTCACTGAGAAGGGAATCCAGACCTTCCTGGGCTCACAATATGTGATCTCGGCTCAGGCCGACCGCATGGGCTGTCGACTGGAAGGACCGTCCGTAGAGCACAAAGCAGGAGCAGACATAATCTCCGATGGCATTCCACCGGGAGCAGTCCAGGTCCCGGGAGACGGATTACCCATCATTATGCTGGCCGACCGGCAGACCACCGGCGGATATGTCAAAATAGCTGCCGTAATCACAATCGACCTGCCTGAACTAGCTCAGGCTGAACTCGGGGAAATAGTGAGATTCTCGGCGGTCACAGAGGACGAAGCCTACCGGCTAGCGACCGAGTACGAACAGTCCATCGATCGCCTGAGGCAGCGCGGGAGATGAGGCGACCAGGGCTTGCCGAGTGCCCTATATCCCTCGGCAGCACGCTGTTGGCTGCAGTGACACGGCGTTCGCCAGGTTAGAAGTTATGTCGATCGAAGAGATAATCCTGAACCACGATCGCAGAGGTTTATCGGCACTCCGGGCCTACCTGCCCGCCGATTTCTGTCACCATGCAGCGGCCTTCTGCCTCGCAGACAGGCCCCGGCGCCGGAAAGCGGCCGTGATCGCCACCGGCTTCTACGTCAGCTCGGCTCGTGCTCCCGAAACCGATGGCCCGCCAGGGGCCATAGCCATCGGCCGGGCACTGCGTTCGCTTGGCTTCGACATCATCTATGTTACAGACAGATTCACGATGCCACTTCTCTGTATTGATGCCGTGGGAAGCGACGCGGTGATCGATTTCCCCATAGCCGGCCACGATCCCAGCCGGCGATTTGCGGCGCATATCCTGGCCGATGTTCAACCCTCGCTCGTCATTGCTGTGGAAAGATGCGGACTCGACTGCAAACGGCAGTATTACAACATGATGGGTGAGGACATCACCATGCATACAGCCAAGGTCGATTACCTTTTTCTGGGCCGGGACGACACACTAGCCATCGGAGACGGGGGCAACGAAATCGGCATGGGCAACCTGGCTCAACACATACCGGCAGTGAACAGCCTCCCCGGAAGTCCCTCACTTACCTCTGCAAACATGCTGGTCATTGCCAGCGTGTCTAACTGGGGCGCATACGGGCTGGTCGCCGCCCTGTCCCGGCTCGTCAAACGCAACCTCTTGCCCTCGGTGGAGTGGGAAAAGGAGATGATCAATGAGATGGTGGCCAGGGGTGCAGTGGACAGTGCCTCCGGCCTGAGACGAAACGCCGTGGATGGCTTCGACCTCGAGCACAACGCCTGGGCGCTTACTGAGCTTCAAAGACTGCTGGCGACAGATCTCTAGAATCTTAGGCAAGCATATCGCAACAGAGAGCCCATTGCTATGTGAAGCACACGTCTGCACCGTGGATTACCACAATATCTCCATCCGGTAGAAAGCTTCCGCCAGCTCGTAGTCTTCTCCCTCGGCTAGCTTGGCATGCCGCTCCCTAAGCCACTGCTCCAATCCCTCCGAGCGGCCATCGCCTATCTGACTCTTATGACAGCGGAGTGCGGCAATCTTAATGTCAAAGGTATCGGTGATATCCGTGCAGTAATTCGGCTCCTCAGCACCCCACAGTAATACCTCCTTGACTTTATGAGGCTCGAGCCCTTCGTCCAACAAATCGGGATAGGAAAGAAAATCCCTGGCATAAGGGAAGATAGCATCAAGCGTAACCTGGCTGGTAATCCGGTGGTCGCGATGCCAGATCCGACGCCGGTAGTGGTCCGCAGTTACCACTACCTCCGGCTTGTACGTTCTTATCAGGCGCACAATCTCCTTCCTGAACTCGGGTGTATCTTCCAGTCCTTGGTCGGGATGGCGCAGAAATATGACGTCTCGCACGCCCAGCAGCCTGGCCGCAGCCTGTTGCTCTTGCTCCCTGGTGCTGGCCAGTTTATCCGGCCTCACGGTGGGATCACTGGTGCCCTTATCGCCGTTGGTGCATACCACATAGATCACATCCTTACCTTCCCTGGCCCAGCGGACCACAGTCCCGGCGACACCGAATTCGGCATCGTCTGGATGCGGAGTTACCACCATAGCATAAGCTGGCTCAGTCATGATCCATGAACCCCCTTTTAGCGGCGATGTACGGCAGTAATTGTATAAGATTCCTCAGGCTGGTACAATCTGAATCGCGAGTGCCGACGCAGGCAATGAGCACCTCCAGCTACAGCATTAGGAACTACCAACCAGCGGATTTCGACAAGTATGTCCTGCTCTATACTGACGCCGAAAAGCTGGATCCCACCGGTCGTTGCACGTCCCGACAGTTCGTCGCCACTCTACTACAGCGGCCGAACTACTCACCCCGGCAGGACCTGTTCCTGGCCGAGTTGGATGAGAAGATCGTCGGCTTTATGGATCTTAAGCCGGAACTGGGCATCGGGCGGGTTGTTCTTGACTGCTGGGTACACCCTGAGCATCGCAGAAAAGGGCTGGCGACAAAGCTCTTCGGTCACGCGACAAGCAGGGCCAGCACACTGGGGGCCCGAGTAGCTCACGTCAGTGTTGCCGAGGATAACCTGGTGGCGCAAAGACGGCTGTCCGGGCTGGGCTGCCGCCTTGTCCGCCGGTACCTTGAGTTGGATCTCGACATCGACCAGCCTTTGCAAAGAGCGATGTCATCGTGCCCCGACATCGGTGCATATACAATGCCACCGATTTGCCACCCCCTACGGCACGGCGAAGAAGGCAAACTGACTCAGCTTCAGAACCGGGCCTTTGCTAACAACTGGGGATATAATCCCAATACCGTCGAGGAAACCACCTTTGATATCCGCCTGAGTACCTGCTCTCCAGACGACATCCTGCTCACCTACGAGGAAGACCGAGCGATCGGTTATTGCTGGACCGCAACAATCTGTGAAGAGGGGGTGCCCAGTTCAAGAAGGGGGCGCATCCTCATGCTGGGAGTGGACCCGGATTACGGAGGTAAGGGCACAGGCAAGAAGCTGATGATGGCCGGACTCGCTCACCTCAAGAGCAAGGGTTTACGGATAGCACAGGTGACCGTAGACAGCGAGAACAGAGAAGCCTGCGCTCTCTACTGGTCCCTCGGGTTCCAGGTGCAGGCCAACACGCTCTGGTACGAGAAGGCAGCAATTCAGGACGCAGCGACAAGATAATGAGCCAGTACCTCCTGACAATCGCTGACCACCGATTGAGCTACGCCCGACCAGCCAAATCTACTAACAGACGACCGGCATAGGAGGGCCGAGCCTTTATCTGCACCGGTCCGACAGAGAAGCAGGGCGATCTTCTCGGCAAGGCGGCCAGGAGTATTGTCTGTTACAACATATCCCGTCTCGCCGTCTCGGATGACGTCTCGATGGTTACCCACATCGGTGGCCACCACCGGAGTGCCACAGGCCAGAGACTCCAGAACTACCAGCCCGAAGCTCTCATAGTGCGAAGGAACCACACAAACATCAGCGGCGCTGTAGAAGTACGGTAGTTGCTCATGCTTCACCAGGCCGACAAAAGAGACTGCGTCCTGCACCCCCAGGCCACGGGCCAGTCCACGGAGCTGTTCTACTTCATGCTGGCTATCTTCACCACCACCGATCACCACCAGCCTGACCCCCGGAATATGTGACAGCAGAGGCAAAGCCTCTATGAGCTTATCGATGCCCTTCAGGGGGTCGAGCCTACCCACGTAGAGGATGATCCTTTCCTCGCCGAAGCCCAGATGCTGCCTGGCCAATGTCCTGTCTATCACCTTGAACTGTCCCAGGTTCACTCCGCAAGGCACGACGTTGATCTTGTCAAGTGATGCACCGTAGTATCGGATGAGGTCTTCTTGTTCCCTGGGTGTTGAGGCGATAATGCGGTGGCAGCTACCAACCAGGCGCCTCTCCGTCTCGATGCGCAGTTCCGGTTCGTCCCCCCCGTTCGCCAGACGCGCTTCCTCCTTAATCCTATTCTTGACCGCACCCAATGTGTGAAACATGATCATATGCGGAACATGCCACCGCTGCTGTAGATATGCTCCTGCCAGCCCGGAGAGCCAGTAATGGCTGAATATCAGGTCGTACCGCAGGTCGCTCTGTCTTCTGTAGCGCTCCAGGTTGCAGGCAAAGTCAGGCAGATGAGAATACACATCCAGCTTTTGCATCTCCTCGTCCTCGCCTGCCTTGAGGTGGATCAGCCGGGCGTTCCGGGCGAGCTCGTAGATCTCGCGGTCTTCCGGATCATGAACACGAGTATAGACGTCCACAATGTGTCCCCGATCGGCCAGTTCCCGGGCGAGCTCGCGAATATATACGCTCATGCCGCCGGTGTCCTTTGTACCCAGCTTTCCCACCGGACAGCTATGGGCGCTAAGCATAGCTACTCTCATCGGACTCACAGGCATTGATACTCCCCTCCTGCCGTTACAGTCACGACAAAGCTATTCGGCACTTGTACAGCGGCACCTCTTGCCCACCGAGTTGATACTTGTACGGTTCACCGCCTTTCAGGAAATCCCATTTATCCATGCCCCTCTTAATGCTCTCCTTGAGGCAGAGTGCTTTGCAAATCAGACCTACGCTGAGATGCCCGAACCGAGGATCATAGGCGCTATTGTAGAGATAGTGCCAGCTATTATAGTCAAACCCCATAGTCATCGCCGCCGGTACCCTGTCCACCTTCAGGGTTCCGAACCTCAACAGCCCGATCTCAGCCATAGCCCGGGCCAGTAATCGGAAGAATGTCTCCATCCTGGCAGTCATGAAGTCGGCCTTCTCGTTGCCACTCAGTGAAAAGAGATGCAGGAACACGTCCAGGCGCTCATCAACCTCCCCACCGACCTTGACGCACTCGTGCTCTGCCGTACGCAGTTCGCTTAAGCGTCTCAACTTGCGCCTCACTTCATGGCGCTGCTTGTTGTTCAGCATCCCCAGGTATTCACTCCAGGTAGCAGGCAGGTCCAATTCCAGAGAGACTTCCTCGGACTGACAGCGGACCCCGTATCCCCGCCCCCGGGCGACGTTGACAAGGTGAGTAAGCACTGTGGAATCGGGGCGCAACGGCCCCAGGTCCAGTCGTCTAATTCCATTACCCTTCAAGTCATCGAGTAATACAGAGAAGGCGTTGCTCTCTTGCCCCGCAACCAGGACAAAGTCCGAATAGTCACAGACGTCGGCGCTACCGATAAAGGAAGCAGTGTCTCCACGCACAAGCAGAGGAGCAAGGCCCACAAGCTCCTCACCCTGCCGCATGGTGCGTAGATACAGTTGCGCACCCCCTCCAAACACCTCCCACCAGGCTTTGAGCCACGCGGGCAAAACAAATACTGAGCCCCACCTTAACCGATGGCGCCAGTCACTCCAGGAAGAAGCAAGATGGTCAAGATCCTCCTCAACGATGGTATAGCTCATCCGTTGCTACCCAAGTATAACGATCGTGTTAGTTGAAATCAACCGTCCCCCGAACAAACCACCCACCTAGCCACCGCCAGCCACGAAGGAGTTCTCGTGAAAGCCGATAGGATGCGTCGCTTCCGGTGCATTCCTGCCGGAAGCCTAGCGTAGCGAGTGTTAAATTGTCATAAAACGCAGGCCAAGGAAATAACAGAATAATGACATCTTCATACTCGACCTTGGAGAAGACACACCCGTCGATTAAGCAGCTGACTTGTGACGCCCTGTGGACTCGGACGCACGGACAGTAGCAGCAATAGCCGAGGGTGATCAGAACAATACGGGCAATACCCACTGCCTATCTATGGTCTCATCGGCCGTGGATAGCATGGGAAGCACCGAACTGACCGCTTCTCAGCTAACTCGGTGAGCAAGCCATCCGCTCTGATCATGAGCCGCTGCAGTACACGAGGCGATCGGAGCGGTCGCTGTGATACTCGTATATCTCTCCTGCATGAGAAAGGACAATCCTGTAACCCGGGGTTGTCACCTGCGCATAGAACATGCCCGGCTTGGGACAACCAAGACTGGTATCCGGCCATGTGACAGCCTCCACCGATGCCACCGCGATCTGCGCTTCGCCTATGCCCTTGCGGAGCGCCAGGTCTGCCTTTGCCTGTTGGACAACCGCCGAAGCACCTTCGGGAATGGGAGCGCTACCCATTGGACCTGAGAAGACAGCATATCCCACCAAACACAAACCGATGATCCCGACGACCAGGAAGCGGCTCCGCGAAAGCACAGTCCTTTTACGATACTTGTCCATACCTTATCACCCCCTCAATACTATAATGCACGGGGACGAAAAAGGTTGCACAGGCGGCTCTTGCCCCGGAACCGTGCCTCCTCCAACGAGGCATCGTCCGCATGTTGCCTCTCCTGATTGGAAGGGGCGTCTGCAGGGGCATCTCACTGTGTTGCATTACCCCCCGGCACGCTGTCAATCAGTGTTGATATCCCTCACAGTCGGAACACCGGCTCATCGGCTATCCTGGCCCGGCTCTCGCACCAGGACGAATAGAAGCAACGCAGCGATGCTCTTGGCATCGCAGATCTCAACCGAGGCAATGAGGCCCGGTATGCATTGCGAGGACAGGCGGACAAGCTCGATGCTGTCGGTGTCCTCAGCCACAAGGCGGCTCGCCACAAGGTCGGTTGCCAGAAAGCAGTGGAGGTATTCTGTGCCGTAGCCCGGAATGGGGTAGAAGCCACCCAGCTTATCTATCGTCCGCGGCAAGTAGCCGATTTCCTCCTGCAACTCCCGGCGCACCGAGTCCACCGGCGCTTCGCCGGGGTCAATGCCCCCGGCCGGCACCTCCAGAAGAAATCGACCCACCGCATGGCGATACTGGCGGACAAGAAGCACATTGCCACCTTCGTCAAGGACTACTACAGCCACACCGTCGCTGTGCTCGACCACCTCTCTGGTGGTTTCCCTGCCTGCAGCGCTCTCCACGGTGTCAACGCGCACGTTTACGCCGCGCCCGTCATAGACTCGTTGAGTAGCCAGCTTCTTCTCAGGTTCCACCATTCATCAGGCGCACCCACCTGCCGATAGGGGCAGTGTCCTGTCTACCGGTATCTCAGTCGCCGCCTCGAGGCTACGTTGTTCGGACTGCCCGGTCAATCCCTGCACCAGACCCGGCTGCCCACTCCGCTCAGCTTCTGCCACAAGGAGCTATAGAAGTAGCCGGGTTCATGAACTCTCAGCAAACGCACTATGTGCGGACTGCTGTTCACCCTGACACTCTGTCCCATCGACAGGGGCACTTCTACCTGTCCATCGATGCTCAACAGGACGCTGTCCTTGCGGCCCACTCGCAGGTCAACTGTGCTATCTTCAGGCAGAACCAGGGCGTTTCTCAGTCCCAGGTGACAGGATATCGGCTGCAGTATGATCTGCTTCGACCGGGGGTGTAGAATCGGCCCGCCCGACGCCAATGAATAGCTGGTGCTCCCGGTGGCGGTGGCTACGATGACGCCGTCCGCGCGGTATGCGGTTAGCGGCGCACCGTCGATTTCGGCTTCTATATTCACCAGGCGGACCACAGCACTTCGGAGCACCACGTCATTCAGGGCATGAAAGGTCTTGTCCTCAACCTCGGCCTGCAGCATGGCTCGTTCCTCAATCCGGCCTCCTCCCCTGAGCAATCCCGGGAGATCGGACAGTACCTCGTCACCATCGATCTCCGTTATGAACCCCAGCCTGCCCAGATTCACGCCCAGAATGGGCACCGATAGAGGAGTTATGATACGGGCGACACAAAGAATGGTGCCGTCTCCCCCGATGCTGATAATGAGATCTGAACCGGCCACCCTTGCCCTGGCTTCATCCTCATCACCGGTGGAGCACCGCCATGCGGATATCCCGTGCGCGGACACCAACTCCTCCACCCTCTCGGCCAGGGCACGGTCCTTATCCAGGGCAGGGCGATAAAGAATACCGATGCTCTTCACAGATGAGCCCAGTGTAGCACCGCCAAATTTTGGCTGTCAATCTTGTTGCACTTGCTGCGACAGCTTGCTAAAATAGCCACAACGCCCAAGGCAAGGTTGTAGCCATGATAGATTCCCCCGTACTGGTCCTCAACCAGAGTTACGAGCCGCTGAATCTGTGCCGCACACGTCGCGCCATAGTGTTGCTCTTTCGCGGCAAGGCAGAGGTGCTGGAGAACAGCAGAGGTGAGCTTCACTCTGTTGACCGTGCGTTTCAGATCCCTTCGGTGATTCGCCTCGTCTACCTCGTTAATCGACCTCGCCACGAAAGGAAGCTAAGCCGGTTCGAAGTGTTTAGTCGTGACCAGCATACCTGCCAGTACTGCGGCCGACAGACGAAAGAGCTTACCCTGGACCACATTGTTCCCCGACGCTGGGGCGGACAGCATACCTGGGACAATGTAGTCAGCGCCTGCATTCCGTGCAACCGGCGCAAAGGGGGGCGTAACCCGGAGGAGGCAAGGATGAGGCTACTCCGTAAGCCCCGTCGGCCCCGTAATGACGGGTTCTATGTTCCCTACCATCTTCTGAGCAGTCATGCCGAGTGGCAGAAGTATCTACCTTCACTGAACTAGCTCGCCCAGAGCCAGTTCGCTGATCACCCCGCTCTCGAACTGCACAGTTACGGTCTCCTTCAGCAGATTGGTGCTCAGTACCCTGGCTTTGCCCCTGGGCGTTAGTACTTCGTGCTTCAGCTGAGGCATCTTCTTCTTCACTGCGGCATAGTCCTTGCTCTCGTAAGCGAGGCAGCAGAGAAGCCTTCCGCAGATGCCCGAAATCTTCATGGGGTTCAACGCCAGGCTCTGCTCCTTGGCCATTTTGATCGAAACCGAGGCGAAGCTGGCAAGGAAATTCTGACAGCACAACCCATAGCCGCATCTCCCCACACAACCCAGCAGTTTTGCCTCGTCTCTCGCACCTGCCTGCCTGAGCTCTACTCGGGTCTGTAGTTCATGGCTCAGCTTACGAACCAGTTCCCGGAAATCGACCCTGTCCTCCGCGCTGAAGAATATCGTCAAATGCTCGGTCCGAGGATCATAGTGGACCACCAGTGGCTTCATCTGTAACCCGAATTTGACCGCCATCTCCCTGCACTGGCTCAGGGCTTCTAGTTTCAGGTTGGACCAGGCTTCCTCTACTTCCTCTGCCTGAGCGTGTCGCAGAACCCTCATCGGTTGCTCTCCCGATGGACTCCGGCCACCAATGGACACGACTCTTGCCACCAGGGGGCCATCACCACTCTCCACTATCACATAGTCGTTGACCTGCACAGATAGCTCACCTGGATCACAGTGAGTTACCTTTCCTCTCGGACGGAATTTGACTCCAATTATGTCATTCATCATGGTATATTATAGACTCCAGAGAGCGATTTCTGAAATCCGCGGCGCACAGTCGCCCGGGTTTCAGGTCTTGCCGGGCAGTCTGAGCACCAGCCACTCGAATGCCAGGCGGGGATTAACATTCCTGTAGGCCTTCTCCTCCAGCAGGCAAAGGTCAGCCAGGAACTCCCCGATCTCACCCAGGCTCAGAGGCCCCGCCTGTTCCTGCAAGGCGTCGGCATAGTCCACATTGATGATAGCCTCCGGATGACCCCCTTTGATGAGCAGCAGATCATGCCACCAGTCTCGCCACAGCTCCATCGTCTCGCTACCTGCCCTGCGGTCCCGGCTGAATTCGTTTGCCAGCTCCTGGGCATAGGCGAACCTCTCTCCCACCCCGGCGTTCGATAAGGAAAGCACTCTGGCTAACCTATCACGCCGCCACTCCAGTATGGCTTCGTCTTCGAGGGCAGACAATGCCCACCCAAAGCGACCGTGGCACAACCGGGACAGCAGCTTCGCCCTGTCGCTGTCCGCCTCATGACGGTTGATGAGCGTCTCCTCGCACTCGGCCTGAGATGCTGGCTTGAGCTCCAGCCGCTGGCAACGCGATATGATCGTCGGCAAGAGACGATTCTCATCCGCGGCCAGCAAGAGCCATACCACCCTGTCGGCCGGTTCCTCTAACACCTTGAGCAAAGCATTGGCCGCCTCATTGGACAGATACTCGGCATCCTCTATGATGAACACTTTGTGCCTACCCTCGTATGGCGGCAGGCTGGCCAGGCGCTGCAGCCCTCGAATATCGTCGATACCGATCTCGGTCTTAGAGTCCAAGCCGGTAAGGGTAACGTCGGCATGCTTGCCCTCGAGGATTCTCCGACAGGACTGGCATCCACCGCAAGGACGTTCGGATCCATCGCAGTTGAGTGCTTGAGCAAGGTTGATGGCCAGAGTCCCTTTTCCTACATGCCGTGGCCCGAGCAGAAGGTAGGCATGCGCTATCGTATTGGTCGTCAGGCCGTAGTCCAGCAAGGATAAGACCTTATCTTGTCCTATAACCTGCCACATATCACATCATGGTCTGGCTCACCGGTTGCTCGTGGTCATCAGCTTCTCCAGGGCCATATGGTAGCCCGCACTACCGCTGCAAGTCAAAAGGATTAGCATGAATGGGTCTGGCAACCGTTACGACCGGGACCGGCCATAGAGAGGAACTTATGGCTATCCGGGATGCTCACCAGCCAGGACTTGATATTTGACCGACTGGATAGCAGTTTGGACAGCCCGAATAGCCTCTGTTACAATGTGCCACCCGAGGCAAAGGGCGATTGACGCCCTGGCCGGCGAACCTCTGAGATTAGCGACCTATGATGAGACAAACACCGGAGACCCATGTGGACCGATCCCGGGCGCGGGATATAGCCGACAAAATCATAGCAAACATACAGAAGGTGATCATCGGCAAGGGCCGGGAGGTAGAGTTGGCGGTCATCGCGCTCCTGAGCCAGGGCCACGTGCTGATAGAAGACGTGCCCGGTGTGGGCAAGACCATGCTGGGCAAGAGTCTGGCACGGTCGATAGACTGTGTCTTCAAGAGGATACAGCTCACCCCGGACATGCTTCCCAGCGACATCACGGGAGTGTCGGTGTTCAACCAGCAGACTCGCGAGTTCGAGTTCCGGCCGGGTCCTATCCTGGGGCAGATCGTACTGGCAGACGAGATCAACCGCGCTACGCCCAAGACCCAGTCGGCATTGCTTGAGGCGATGGAGGAGCGCCAGGTTACCGTGGACGGGATAACCCACAGGATCATGCCGCCCTTTGTGATAATGGCAACCGAGAACCCGATCGAGCACGAAGGCATTTTCCCGTTGCCGGAGGCGCAGTTGGACCGGTTTATGATGCGCATACACCTGGGTTATCCATCATTTGATGACGAGATAGCCATAATAGA
>PWRA01000108.1 GCA_003556385.1 Dehalococcoidia bacterium
ATCAGTACCAGGGAAGCAATATCGTAGATCCCGAACAGCGTGGCAATCAGTACGATCATCACAGAGGAACTCAGGGCATACTCAAACCAACGGAATCTGTTAATGCCTTTTCTCAGGTCGGCGAAGTATTTCTTACTCATCAAGACGATCAAGCCATGAGCAACTGCCGATATCAGCAGAAAAGAAGCAACCAGAAAGCCGAACGGCAACTCAAATAACTCCCTGGAGGCCAATTCCAGAGAGCCGGTCTCCGGGTTGAATGTCAGATAAAACTGTGTGATGGTTGGTTGGAACTCGCCTATTGTCTGGATGACGTTCCTGGCCAGAAACGCCATGATCAGGCCCTGGATGAGGTGAAACCCTCCCATGATGAGATTGAAACGTTTTAGTCTCTGAAGTGCCTGTTCCATATTACCTCCTGTCTAACTAATCTCTAGATTGGGACCTGTGCAGGCTGATCATCCTCAGTGGCTATGAGTATTCAGCATGACACATTTCCATGTTACCATGAGAACGCGGTGATGTCACTAGGGCGGGGCTGAGATCATCTCCACGATAGTTCCAGGACAGGCGGGATGAAGGGGACGAGGAAGCGCTGAAGATGCAACGAAAGGTTGGCTGAGGCTGGAGTCCCGCCTTGCAGGCGACGGCAGCCGATCTTGTCTGTCCTGAGCGCATTGAGTATAATCGAAGGAAGTGTTCTGGCTCTGTCGTTTGCGGACAAGCCGATGATGCTGAAGTGCGACGGATCTCTTGCGTTCATGTCAGGTAACCTTGCTCCGCAAGACCCATCGTCATCTGTGTGGAGCCCCCCTATCATTCTCTTCTTACCTCTTCTCCTGCTGGTGGCTTTCACGATAGGCCGGGCCATAGCAGGAAAGAAGCCGGTTGGCTTCCCCTTTTTGATAGCCGGCGCGGTGGTGAAAGGAATGCTCAAGGAAAAGAGGCTTCTCGGTTTGATTGCATTGGGGGTGGCCCCGGACTTCCTGGGCAGTCACCTACTCGGCCCTTTTTACGATATGGCACATACCACTTGCGCCTACAACAGCGCCTATCTGGGGAGCCATAGCGGTGGTCGTTGTTACATTCATCGGTGGTATGATGTGGGGGTGGCAAGTCCAGCGTGATAGGACTGTATACTGGGCCATGTGTCAGCACATCGCCTTTTTGATACTCATGTCTATGTTTGTTTGGGAATAGGCAAGCAGAAGCCAGAGGATACCCCTCAATCTTGGGACAAAGCTGAGTCCACAAGCTACCTGCGGGTAACAGTGGTCCATGTTGTGCAGTGCGCTGCATCGTCTACCCGAGACCCAGCGGGGCGTAGGCACCTTGTTGGAGTCTAGCTCGTGGTTACTTGCGTGCCCCAGATAGAGATCGGCTATCTCGATCTCCCGGGTTCACATCCTATTGCAGGTCTGTACCGGACCCGGCTCCTGCATATCGTAGAATGCGGGGGCTTGACACCCTGTCGAAAATATTCCATAATAATAGTGCACGATGGAACTGGTGACTGGTACATTGGTCACGATACACAGGCTAGCATGGCTCCGTAGGGAGAGCAGGCGGGTGCTCGACCGAGGCGGAACCATGCGCTTGGCACCTCACACTTGTACCATTATTGATGGACTTACGCATTCATAGTATTCGTGGGTGAGCGACGCCGCGCGCCGTATGGAGGGCAGGACAGGGAATGTGAGCTAGAGTAGGAAGAGACCTGCGGGAACAGGTCTCTTCTTTGGTTTTGGGGATGGCCGGTAAGCCACCACCGCGTTTATTATAGCAGCGAGCTTCCGACATCGGCAAATGATGGGAAGGGCGCGGTATTGGCCGAACGACCGGGTTGTTTGTGGCTGCCCACGGAAAGTGTTACTGGTGGGGATATTCAAGTCAGTCGTGGACTGAAAGCAAGACCCTACGGCTTTCGGTGTGAACCAGAAGAATATAGGCAGATGAGACACTGGCTGAGAATGTGGCTGGTAGATTCGTCAGGCGTGCCCCCGTCATCACGAGGCGCCCTTCTTCTCAGTCCATTGAGAGGAGCGAAGCGACAACGCATTCCAAGTGGGTCGGGGCAGGAAATCGCCCGACCACGCCTAGATCGGAGCAACTACGGAGACTCGGATGAGATACGAATGGATGGATGAGATCTCCAGGACTGCACCCCTGCCTGTGTGGAGGTTACGCCTGGCGAGCGCTCCGCAATACTGTGGCAAAGCAGATCATTGCGAAGGAGGTCAGACATGGCAACAATGCTATGTGGGAAGCAATACCATCATGTTAGCAGAGGTGGGGCGACGGTCGGCAGTACAGGTTGGACAACACAATGATACTAAGGCGTGAAGACTCTAGGAAAATCCAGGTTAGGTCATCTTGGGGCAAGCTTACAGGCTACGGTACCGGTGTGGCTTCCCGGAGGAGGTGCTGATTATGCGATGAGAATAGAGTTGACTCACCAGGGCAATGACAGAAATCAGAGAAGGAGGTCGAATATCCCATGAAAGGAAGCTTTAGAGCAATAACACAAGTGTGTTTCGCCCTTTTGCTGGCATTGAGTCTGAGCTTGGTGCCGGCCGTGTCGGCGCTGGCAACTGAACTGCCCAGCATCTCCCCTACAACAGGAGAATACGACCTGGATGACCCAACGGAAGTCATGACCGCAATCACCTGGGGCGTCGCCACCCTTATAGATGCCATCATCGATGACGACGGGTATCGTTTGCAGCAGGACGAAGACTACGCGGTATACCCAAGGAATCTGATCATCCTACCTACCTATCTCGAAGATAGGCTCACGGATATTGGAGATGAGCTAGAGCTGAGCATCAGCTTCGATGTCGG
>PWRA01000138.1 GCA_003556385.1 Dehalococcoidia bacterium
AGGGCCGGTAGGGACCGACCCGGCCCCGAACTGGCTACTCATCGCGTTGATAATTCTCTTCGTGGCCATCGGTACCAACTTCGCCACACTTACCGTCAGGGTAGACCTGCACGGCGTCACCGCAGGCTACGGCATCATACGCCACAATGTGTCCTGGGGCAACATCGCCGGTTGCCGCCTCGATGCAGCGTCGGCGGTAAGGTACGGCGGCTGGGGCATCCGCACAGGCTGGGTCGACGGCAAAAAGAGGCTCATCTACAATATCATAGGCGCCCCGCGGGTGGTCGTGGAGAAGAGACAGGGCAAGTACGACGAATTCGCGTTTTCCACCAGAAACCCGGAGGCGGTGATGAAGGCCATAAACGAGGGGCTGGGCAAGAAGTCGTGAACAGGCGGCAACCGCTACCCCGATAGGCAATCAACGAACGGCAAGAAAGGTAGGTACAATGGCAGGAGCAGCAGCCGCAGCAGCCATCGCGATAGCGAACGCCATCAAGGCATCAGGTGCTATTGTCGAGGTCGATCCCGAGGTCTTCACGACGATGCTGGCACGGGAGAGGGAAGGCCGCCCGCTGGTGATAATGGCCCAGAGCGGGTTCATCAGGACCAGATACCGCTACCTGACAGCCTGCCGGGGGTTCATCTTCTCCACCGAATCCGCAGCTCCACTGATGCTGCCGGGCCACGCCGACCTCATCACCGCACGCAAGATCTGGACACCCAGTTGACCAGTGCGCCGACCGGACATTGCGGAGCGGCGAAAAGGCTATCATTCAAGTGGCACATCGTGAGCCAACCCGGGCAGACCGAACGAGAACAGTTCTCTACGTGGCCGCCTATGTAATGATGCGGCGGACCAGGACCGAGATACCCTGGAAGGACTGAGCCGGCTATTCCCAGCGGAAGAGCCGCACCGCCACCAGCAGGCTGCCCACAGACCATCCACCAGCGATAAGAAGCTCGCGCCAGATCTCGCCGGCGCCGAGGTCCATGATGATCACCGCGCGGAACACGTCGTTGAGGCTGGTGGACGGCAGAACGCCTGAGAAAGTCCTGAGAAAGTCGGGCATCATCTCCGTAGGGAAGAAGATGCCCCCCAGGAACATGAGCATGAAGAAGACGACCATGCTAATGCCGTTGGCGGCGCGGGCAGTCTTGATCAGCCCGGTCAGCAGGAAGCCAATGCTCAAGAAGCACAGCGCCCCCAGAGTTACCACCAGCCACACCCACAGCGGGTTCCCCTGAATACTGATATTGAAGGCCAGGACACCCACCACCAGCAGCAGGGCCGTCTGTACCAGGATCACTATGTAGCGCTGTACCAGCTGCCCGCCCAGTATGGTGTGTCTCTTCAGAGGTGTCAGGGAGAGACGCCGGTAGATGCCCCGCTCGCGTTCTTCGACAAAGCCGCTGGCTGTAGCCATTATGCCGGAGGTCATCAGGGCCATGACAACTATCCCCGGCATTATGTACTCAATGGCACGGAGATCGACGAAATCCCACTGCATGTCACCGTAGATCAGTCCGAATAGAACGATGAAGAAGACGGGAAACGCCACGGTCCAGAAGAGGTCGTCCTTCCTTCTCAGGAAGAGCCGCATTTCCAGCATCACCTGGCGTCCCAGAATCTTCATAGTCTCCTACTCACGCAGCTGCTTTCCGGTCAGGGCGAGGAACACGTCCTCAAGCGTAGCCCGGCGCACCGAAATACTCTCCAGGTCGATGTCGCGGTCGGCGGCGATACGGGTGACCTCCTTGAGGACGTGGGACGGTTTTGCCGTATACACCAGCATCTGGTCCCCGTCCTCGCTGATCCTGCCGGGCAGGTCTGCCTCTACCAGTGCCGAACGCAGAGTCTCCGGCACGGCAGTGAGTTCAATAGTGGATTGCAGCCCGGCTGCGGCGACCAGTGCCGACGGCCGGTCCAATGCGATCACCTTGCCGAGGTCCATGATCGCTACCCTACCGCAGAGCTGCTCGGCCTCCTCCATGTAGTGGGTGGTAAGGATCACCGTCTTCCCCCTTTCCTGGAGGCTCCTGACAATGCTCCACACGTTGCGCCTGGCCTGCGGGTCGAGCCCCGTTGTCGGCTCGTCCAGAAACACCACACCGGGATCGTTCACCAGAGCCAGCGCAAGGGCCAGTCGTTGCCTCTGTCCTCCGGACAGGCCATCGACATAGCTCCCCTGCTTGTCGGTCAGCGACACCTCCTCGAGCAGCGTGGCGGTGGGGATGGCCTTCCGGTAGTACCCTCCGAACAGGTCTACCGCCTCCTTCACTCGAATGCGATCGTACAGAGAGGTCGCCTGGAGCTGAACACCTATCAGGTCCTTGATCCGGGCCGGCTCGCGCAGGGCATCGATACCGCATACCCTGACCTCGCCGCTGTCCGGCTTACGCAAGCCCTCTATGATCTCTACCGTGGTCGTCTTGCCTGCGCCGTTGGGGCCGAGCACGCCGAACACCTCGCCTTCCTCTACGCTGAAGCTTACGCCGTCAACGGCGATAAGGTTGCCATACCTCTTGGTCAGATCCTTTACTTCTACAACTGTGCTCAACTGTCGGTCCCGTCAGAATAGTACAGGAGAACCGGTCATTCTGCAATATTCCCGCCGCCACACCACACAACCCGGCTAGCGGGCAATCCATGTAACCGCTTCGCGTGAGTGAGGGTGTCAGCGCGGTGCCCGGGCCACGTAGGGCAGCTTTTCCGTCAGAACAGGATGCGACAATCGACGCCCTGCTCCGCAAGCTGGGAAGCCAACTTCCTGCCCTCCCCGGCGACGTAAGCGCCGCTCATGGCCCTTTCCAGATTGTACCTACGATAC
>PWRA01000131.1 GCA_003556385.1 Dehalococcoidia bacterium
AGGCTTAGCGTCGAAGTAGAACGTAGCCCTTTGTTCAGGAAGCTACATCGGACTGAAGGGATAGTACGCTACCGGAGATATCCCAACACCGATGTTTCGCCCCGCTTTTACCAGCTTAATGAGGAGATAGCAGCGGGCTCCGGCAGTCTCGACGTCGATGCGATGCTCACAGATAAGGAGGACCTCGTCCGCCGGATACAAGAGATAGGAATGGAGAATTTCAAGCGCTATTTCCTGTATCCCGAGCCCGGGGTAAGCACGGAGGAAATCGCTCGGGCATGTGACCTGCCGCTCCCGGAGGTGGAGAGGATAAACGATCTGATCGATGAATTCTCCGTCATGAGCGAGTTCTATAACCCGTCGGCGCTCAGTTCCGGATACGGGATTCGCTATTCCAGGGTAGCGTCAGTAGAGCGCACAGCCGAGGGATTCGTCATCGGCTACCTCTCGCCTTCCTATGCGCGGGGAAGGTACGCGATCGACTATGAGAGATTCGAGGAACTGAGGCAGGCCGGCTCTATCACGGGGGGTGAGGCAAAGGAGAGCAGAGACCTGTTCAAGAAGCTGGAGTTGCTGAACGCCCGTAAGGACACCCTGACGCGCATTTTGCAACACGTCGTGGAGAAGCAGGGGCCGTTTTTCCAGTCCGGAGACGCGAGGGCGCTCCTGCCCTTTACTCAGAAGGAGCTTGCCGAACTGATCGGGGTTGTGCCCAGCTCCATCAGCCGTTCCGTGGAGGGAAAGAGCCTTGAGACACCCTGGGGAGAAGAGAAAGCGCTCAAGGATTTCTTTCCGCGGCCGAGGATGTTCAGGAAGGAACTGGTGAAACAACTCCTGGAGACGGGCGAAGAGTTCCCCTCCGATGAGGCGATCAAAGCAAGATTGGAACAGGAGTTCGGCGTCTTCATCTCGCGGCGCTCGGTGGCAGGGTTGAGGAAGGAGCTAAGAATAGGCACGGCCTCGAAGAGAAAGAAGGCAGCCATCGAATCGCCGAACAGACAACTGGAGGACTAGTATGGGTTTCATCTTTACTATAGAGGAACGATGCAAAGGGTGCTATGCCTGCATTCGCAGCTGCCCGGCGAAGGCCATCAAAGTGAAGGAAGGGATAGCCGGGGTTATGGATGAGCGGTGCGTCGCCTGCGGTTACTGCATCAATATATGCGCCACGGGGGCAAAACAGACCAGGAGCGAAGTGGACCTGGTGCGGCAGCTGCTGGAAGAGCCGTCCCCGGTCATCGCCCTCCTCTCGTCGTCATTACCGGCCGCCTTTCCCGACATCAGGCCCAAGCAGGTAGTGTCTGCCCTGAAGAAGCTGGGGTTCAGCGAGGTCATGGAGGCCGCTTTCGGTGCTGAGCTGGTCTGTCGTGAGTACCCGAAGATTCTGGCCGAAAACCCGGGGAGGCCCATTCTCTCTTCTACCTGCCCGGCCATGGTCTCCTTCATCGAGAAATTCTACCCCGAGCTCATAGGTAACCTGGCGCCCGTCGTGTCACCTGTCATCGCCATGGGCAGGATCATCAAGTGGCAGTACAACCCCGAGGCCAGGGTCGTCTTTATCGGGCCGTGCATTGCCAAGAAGGCGGAGACCGCGGATGAAATGGTCGGCGGACTTATCGACGCCGTACTGACGTTCCCGGAACTAGGCGAGATGCTGGGGGCAAAGGGGATCGATCCGGCTTCTGAGGAAGACGCTGAGTTGTCCGGCCCGGTGCCGAGCATGGGTCGCCTGTGGCCGGTGCCTGGTGGCCTGCTCAAGATAGCCGGGATCTCCACAGATATTCTGTCGCCTGACATCGTTGTGGCCGAGGGCATCGATCCTGCCATAAGCTGCCTGCGAGAATTCGTCGAGGGGAGAGCCAGCACCAAGTTCCTGGACATATTCTTCTGCCAGGGCTGCATAGACGGACCGGCCATAGATAATGACCTGAGTCTTTTTGAACGGAGAAGGGTAATAGCTGATTATGCTTTGAAGCAGACCGATCCTGGTCGGACCCAAAGCGACCTCGAGAAATATGCCGGGATCGACCTGAGCCGCAGATTCACAGACCGGCATACCGTCTTGCCCGTCCCCGACGAGAAGGAGGTCAGCAGGGTCCTGGGGCAGATCGACAAGCTGGGATCGGAGAACCAACTCAACTGCGGTGCCTGCGGCTACAGGTCCTGCCGTGAGCTGGCCACCGCCGTCTGCCAGGGAGTGGCGGAGCCGGAGATGTGCTGGCCTTACCTGGTGGATAGACTGCAGGGTACTCAGGACGAACTCATCAGGATTGAGAAGATGACCTCTCTCGGCCAGATGGCCGCCTCGATTGCACACGAGATCAACAATCCTTTGGCGGGTGTCCTCGTGTATAACAAGCTGCTATCGAAGAAGCTGGCCAACGGTACGGACAGGAAGGAGGAGTCTCTGGACTACCTCTCGAAGATGTGGTCGGAGGTGAGCCGTTGCTCCAGGATAATCCGCAACCTCCTGGATTTCGCCCGCCAGAGCGAGCCTATGCTGAGACTTGTGGAGGTCAACCAGGTCATAGAACAGGTGCTGGCGATGGTGGGACATCAGGCGCAGCTTCAGAATGTGGAGGTTGTGAAGGAATTCAGTCCTTCTCTGCCGAATGTCATGGCAGACTTCGACCAGCTTCAGCAGGTGTTCACCAACCTCAGTCTGAACGCCATCCAGGCCATGTCTGAAGGGGGGACGCTGACTTTCCGCACCTCGGTGGAGAACAACAAGGTGAGGGTCGATGTCCAGGATACAGGCTGCGGTATTCCCAAGGAGCACCTCAACAAGCTCGGTACACCCTTCTTCACGACGAAAGAGAAGGGCAAGGGTGTCGGGCTCGGAGTGGCTGTAGTGTACGGAATCGTAGAGCGTCATGAGGGTAAGGTTTCGGTGCAAAGCGAGGTCGGGAAGGGAACTGTATTTACCGTATACCTGAGGGTCAACAAGGATGAAAAGAGCTAAGATACTTGTAGTTGACGATGAAGCCATTGTCCGGGAATCGCTGGGCGACTGGCTGAGGGACGCCGGCTACCATGTACTCACCGCTGAAGATGGGGCCGCGGCACTGGAGGTTGTCGAGAGGGAAAAGCCCGGCATCATGATTGCCGACCTGGTAATGCCCGGAATGGACGGCATTGAGCTGATGAAGAGGGCTAAAGCGCTGCTGCCCGGGATCGAGGTCATCATTATTACGGCCTACGCCAGCATCCCCACCGCCATCGCTGCCATGAAGGAAGGGGCGTACGACTACATCGAAAAGCCCTTCTGCCCCGAGAGGACCGAGTTGCTGGTTGAGAAGCTGTCCCAGTATCGGGCCCTGGTTGAGGAAAACGTGTCCCTGCGTCAAAAGCTGGAGGGACAGTACCGTTTTGAGAATATCATCGCCAAGAGTTCCAAGATGCAGCGGTTGATCGAACTCATTAAAGTGGTGGGTAAGAGCAACGCCACAGTACTGATCACAGGCGAAAGCGGGACGGGCAAGGAACTGGTGGCCCGCGCCATCCACTCTCAAAGCCATCGTCACAGCAAGCCCTTCATAGCCGTTAGCTGTGCCGCTCTCCCGGAGAGCCTCCTGGAGAGCGAGTTGTTCGGCCACGAGAAGGGCTCTTTCACCGGGGCCTACACTCAGAAGAAAGGCAAGTTTGAATTTGCCAACGGGGGGACGCTCTTCCTGGACGAAATCGGCGAGATGAGCGCCAATACGCAGGTGCACCTGCTGAGGGTGCTGGAGGAGAAGGAGTTCGCCCGCGTTGGGGGCAATGAGCCCATCAAGGCCGATGTAAGGGTGATTTCGGCAACAAACAAAGACCTGCGCAAGGCTATAGAAGACGGAGAATTCCGCGAGGACCTGTACTATCGGCTAAACGTCGTTAACATCGAATTGCCGCCCTTGAGAGAGCGGAAGGAGGATATACCCCTGCTGGCCGAGCATTTTCTGGACACATTTGCCTTGGAGAATGGCAAGGAGATCAAGGGCTTTACGTCCGATGCTCTGCAGTTTCTGCTTGATCATGACTGGCCGGGCAACGTTCGCGAGCTGGAGAACGCCGTCGAGCGAGCGGTCATCCTGGCCAGGGATAACCTTATCACCGTCGCCGACATGCCCCAGAGAGGCGTGGTGCCTGCGTCTGCAACGACGACCGGGAAGTGCCTGAAGGAAGTGGAGAAGGAGCATATCCTGGCTGTTCTGCGTAGAACCAGCGAGAACTACAGCGAGACGGCGAGGATCCTGGGAATCACCAGGATGACGCTCTACAGGAAGGCAAAGGAGTACGGCCTGACTGTAAAGAAAATGAACAATGACTGACTAATTTTGTTACACGAGCGGCAAGGATGCCCCAGGGTACGTCCTTAGAGCAGGCCGCCTCCCGATCGGGAGGCGGTCTGCTTCATCTTGGCAAGATAATTGCCATACATGAGGTTGGAAGGTCTGCCTGGGTAAGCAGGATGTGGCAGACAAATCGCGAAGAGCAAAGTAAGAAAGGAGGTCTGATTATGAGCAAGCAGACAGAGCGAGCAGAACAGGCAAAGGAAAAGGAGGCTAGAGAGATGAAACCGGTATTGATCGTTGAGGACGAAGCCATCATGCGGGAATCGCTACGGGACTGGCTCAAAGATGGGGGTTATGAGGTGGAGACTGCCGAGGAAGGAGAGGAGGCTCTGGAGAAGATCGCCAGGAAGGACTTCGGTGTCGCGGTTCTCGACCTGAGGCTGCCCGGTGAGAACGGGCTGGAGGTGCTGAAGAAAGCCACGGAGCAAGACCCCAACCTCAAGGGGATTATCATCACCGCCTATCCCTCCATCGAGACAGCAGTGACCGCGATGAAGATGGGGGCAGTTAACTACATAGTGAAGCCATTCTCCCCCGACGCCCTTGAGAGGGCGATCCAGGAGGTTCTCGGTCCCATACAGGTGGAGATAAAGAGGGAAGAGGAGACGGGGCCGGAGGCACGCGCAGTCGACCTCGCCGTAACGGAGGCGCCTGAGGTCGAGGAACCAATAACCATAACCGAGGCGCCTGAGGTTGAGGAACCAATAACCGTAGCCGAGGAGGACATTCCGGCCCACCTCGCGCAGGGCCAGACGCACTTCAAAGCAGGCCGCTACGGGGAGGCTCTGCGAGAGTTCGAGTCCATCTTGCGCGTAGCCCCGGGGCACATAGAAACCCGGACTTGGGTTCGAAAGACGAAAGAAGCACTGGCGCAGCCCAGTGTCGAAGTGACCGAAGACGAGGCGGTCGAGCAGGAGGCGAAGACCAGCGAGTGCATCTGGGCAAGGATGGGCGTGATCTCCTACAGGATCTGCACCCATGACTATGACTGTCTCGCCTGCGAGTTCGACCAGACGATGCAGGAGAAGATAGCCGCCGGCGAGGCGTCGGAGGTGGACGAGGCTCTGGAGAGGCTGATCGAGTTGCCGGCACATCAACGGCTGTGCCGCTATGCCCTCAAGTCCGATGTCTCCTATCGACTCTGCACCCACGTGTTTCAATGCGCCACCTGCGAGTTCGAGCAGTCAATGCAGGACGCCCTGGAGCGCAAGCTTGTCAAGCTGTCGGCCCGGCGCGAAGCGTTGGAGAAGAAGAGAGCAAGGTCCGAGGATAGCTAGGCGCGTGAGCAGCCAGGGGCACGGGTTCGACAGGCACAGGGGGGGTCAGCTGTCCTATCGGAGGCTGACCCCCTTCTGCGCCTGTGCCCTGGCAGGGTAGCGGCCGGTGCCGGAGCCGGTGGGCCTCACAAGACCGGCTCGGTATGCCCGCATCATCGGAGATCCGGGTGCCCGGTCCCGCATCGGAGCGACCGGAAACACCCCGGACAGAGGGCCGCCCGATTTCCCCTTCGCGCCCTTTTGCCTTTTGCCACGGGGTCTGTTATACTTCTGCGCTGTGCCACGAGCTATTTTGTGGATGGAACGGGTGGCTACAGCGCTTTCGTAGTAGCCACCCTTTTTTCATGGCCAAGTCTTAAGGATCGAGGTGAGTCTTACGATGGAAGTGCTTAGTCCTTACAAAGAAGCCACGGATGTGATACTGGAGGCGGGTGGTGAACCTCTCAAGCTATGTTACCAGTGTGGTCTATGTACCGGCACCTGTCCCTGGAACCTGGTGCGCAGTTTTCTCGTCCGCCGTATGATGCATGAAGCCCAGATCGGGGCCACCGATTTCGGCAGCGAGGATGTGTGGACCTGTGTCACCTGCCGGGCCTGTGTGCAACGGTGTCCGCGCGGCGTCGAGATTATCGACGTTATCAGGGCGATACGCCGGTCGGTTGCCAGCCTTGGTATCGGCGTCATTCCCGATGCCTTGAGAATCTCGGCCAAGAACATCGCCGGAGTCGGCAACCCTCTTGGCGAGGCACCTGAGAAGCGCAATGACTGGGCGCAAGAACTCAAGGTGAAGGACTTCGCGGCCGGTACCGACGTGTTGTACTTCCCCTGCTGTGTTCCCTCGTACGACGCCGATGTAAAGGTGGTCGCCCGCTCCACGGCCGCGATCTTCAATAAGCTGGGGATCGACTACGGCCTGATAAGCACCGAGGCGAAGTGCTGCGGCGAAGCCATCAGGAAGGCCGGCCATGAAGACACGTTCATGAGCCTGGCCCAGAACAACATCGAGCTCTTCAGTAAGAGCGGGGTGAAGACTGCAGTGGTCGCCTCCCCGCACTGCTACCATACTTTCAAGAACGAGTATCCCGAGCTCGGCGCAAACTTCGAAGTATTGCATGTCAGCCAGTACCTGGCTTCCCTGGTCGAGCAGGGGAAGCTGAAGCCCTCCAAGAAGATAGAGAAGAAGGTGATCTACGCCGACCCCTGCTATCTGGGGCGACATAACGAGATCTACGACGAGCCAAGGAGTGTCCTGCGAAGCATTTCCGGCCTGGAGTTGGTTGAGTTCATCGACGCCCGTGACCAGGGACTGTGTTGTGGGGGCGGTGGCGGCAGAATCTGGATGGATACGCCCAAGGGAGAACGATTCTCCGACATAAGAACGGAGCAGGCCCTGGAGAAGGGCGCGGATGTAATAGCCGTAGCCTGCCCCTATTGCGTACTCAACTACAGGGATAGCGTGCTTTCGATGGGCAAGGGAGAGAGCATACAGGTCAAGGATATCACTGAGCTAGTTGCCGAGGCGTTGTGATGAGAAACGAGTCCGGGGTGTAACAACCCGGGACTGAACATGTGAAAACTAGCATTTTGACTGAGATGGAGGAATGCTATGGAAGAATCAAAGGTCGGTGTTTATATTTGTCACTGCGGGCTGAACATCGCCGGTGTGGTGAATGTAGAGGAGGTGGCCAGGTATATCGGAACTCTGCCCAATGTCGCGGTGGCCCGTACCTACAGGTACATGTGCTCCGATCCGGGGCAGGACCTTGTCAAGAAGGACATCAAGGAACTGGGGATCGACCGGGTTGTGGTGGCTTCCTGCTCCCCGAGGATGCACGAGCTTACGTTCCGTAAGGCCGTTGAGGACGGCGGGCTGAACCCCTACCTGTATGAACATGCCAATATCAGGGAGCATTGTTCCTGGGTTCACGATGACAGGAAGCTGGCCACTGACAAGGCCAAGGACTTAATCAGGGCCGCTGTGAAGCGCGTGCATCATCATGAGCCGCTGGTGATCAGAGAGATCCCGCTCAACCCTAACGTGCTGGTTATCGGCGGTGGGATTGCGGGGATGCAGGCCGCGCTGGACATCGCCAACGGGCAGAACCACGTGTATCTGGTGGAACGGGATCCCAGCATCGGTGGGCACATGGCACAGCTCGACCGGACCTTCCCGACCCTGGACTGCTCCGAATGCATTCTCACCCCCAAGATGTCTGACGTGGGACATCATCCCTTTATCGAGCTTATGACCTACAGCGAGGTGGAGGAGGTTTCGGGCTCCATAGGCAATTTTGCTGTCAAGATAAAGAAGAGAGCACGTTATGTAGATGAGAGCAAATGTATAGGGTGTGGGGATTGCGAGGAAAAGTGTCCCCGCCGGACTGAGAGCGAGTTCGAGATGGGGCTGTGTTCGAGAGGCATGGTCTATATTCCCTTTCCGCAGGCCATTCCCAATACTGCTACGCTCGATAAGAGGGAAGAACGACCCTGTAAGGCGGCCTGTAAGGAGGCCTGCCCGATTCACATGAATGTTCTGGGCTACACATCTCTGATCAAGGAAGGAAACTTCGAAGAAGCTTATGAGGTCATAAGAAGGACCAACCCGCTTCCTTCTGTGTGCGGCCGGGTCTGTTATGCTCCCTGTGAGCAGGCCTGTAATCGGGGGCAGTTCGATGAACATATAGCTATTAGAGAGCTCAAGCGTTTTGCTGCCGACCATGAACAGGAGTTGGGCAAGGGCAAGGCTGTGCCGGCCGAGAGGACAAAAGAGGAAAGGGTAGCTATCGTGGGCTCCGGTCCCGCCGGCCTGTCATGTGCTTATGAACTGGTCAGGCAGGGGTATCCGGTCACGGTGTTTGAGGCCGGTCCCGAGGCCGGGGGGTTATTGCGCTGGGCCATCCCTGAATATCGCTTGCCTCGAGAGATGCTCAGCAACGATATCAGCTACATAGAAGGCCTGGGGGCAGAGATCAAGACGAACACCCCTGTGAAGAACCTGAGCGAAGTATTCGACCAGGGGTACAAAGCCGTTTTCCTGGCCACGGGCGCCGACATCAGTCAGAAGATGGGGATTCCGGGGGAGAATACCCCGGGGGTACTTCATGCCCTTGACTTCCTGAAGCAGGTTAACTTTGGGAGCAAGGTCGACCTAGGGAGTAAGGTGGCTGTGATCGGCGGTGGTAACGCCGCGGTTGACGCAGCCCGAGTAGTGCGGCGTCTGGGTGTTGGCGAGGTAACCGTTGTCTATCGCCGCAGCCGCGACGAGATGCCGGCCCACCCCGCTGAGGTGGCTGAATTGGAGCATGAGGGAGTCAAGATCCAGTTCCTGGCAGCACCGGTCAAGGTGCTATCGGAGAACAACGCGGTGACAGGAATCGAGTGTATTCGTATGGAGATGGGGGCTACCGACTCCAGCGGTCGCCGGCGCCCGGTACCCGTCGAAGGCTCGGAATTCACCATGGACGTTGACAACGTTATCATGGCTATCGGACAGGGCGTCGACAAATCGATGCTGCCCGAAGGATTGAGCTATACCAGCTGGGGAACTCTTGATGTCGACCCGGTTAGTCTGCAAACCAACATCGATGGTGTCTTCGCGGGCGGAGACGTGGTCTCCGGCCCGGCCGACGTTATCGCTGCCATAGCCGCCGGTAAGAAGGCTGCCTGTTCCATAGACGCGTATTTGACAGGCGAGGAACTGAGCGTCGAGGACGATGGGCGAGTAGAGAAGCTCAGTGATGAGGAACTCGCGAGCATTAAGGAGCGCTTTGTTTCCCGGGCCAGGGTAAGGGCCGGCAAACTAGACCTCGAGAAGAGGATGAAGGATTTTGGAGAGGTTGAGGGCACTTACTCGCCCGAGGAAGCTCGAGAGGAAGCGGGGCGCTGTCTGGCTGCAGCGGTGGAAGGGTGTTTCGAGTGCGGCGAGTGCCAGGCGGTATGTGAGGCTAAGGCCATTGATTTCGGGCAAGAGGACGAGGTTGTCGAGGTAGAGGTCGGCACCATTATCGTCGCGACAGGGTATGATCAGTTCGATCCTTCCGGCATACCACAATACGGGTACAAGAAGCTGGACAACGTCTTGACCGGGCTTGAATTCGAGCGGATGACCTGTGCGGCAGGACCGACCGAAGGCAGGATCCAGTTGAAGGATGGCCGGCAACCCGAGAGCGTGGCTATCGTGCACTGTGTCGGTAGCCGGGATCAGAACTACCACGAGTATTGTTCCCGGGTATGCTGTATGTACGGGCTGAAGTATGCCCATCTGGCCAAGGAACTGGCCAGTGCCGACGTATACGAGTTCTATATCGACATGCGTTGTTTCGGAGAGGGCTACGAGGAGTTCTACAAACGTCTTTCGGAGGAGGGCGTTAACTTCATACGGGGTAAGGTGGCCAGAGTCACCGATGAGGCACAGACCGATGAAGAGCAGGGCAAGCTGATCGTGGTCAGCGAAGATACGCTTTTGGGCAAGATGATCCGGGTGCCCGTGGACATGGTCATCCTGTGCTCTGCCCTGGAAGCGCGCTCGGACGCCGAAAACGTCGGCAGAATCTTCAATATCAACCGGAGGGCAGACGGCTTCTTCCTGGAGAGGCATGTTAAGCTGGACCCCGTAGCTACTCCGACAGACGGTATTTTCATCGCCGGCTGCTGTGAGGCCCCCCGGGACATCCCGGACACCGTGGCTCAGGCCGAGGCAACGGCGGGCAAAGCACTGTCCCTGATAACGAAGGGCACAGTAACGCTGGAAGCTGCCATTTCAACGGTGGATGAAGCTATCTGCCATGGGTGCGGACGCTGTGAGGAGATCTGTGCATTCTCGGCCCCCAAGGTCATAAGCAAGAACGGCAACCTGATTTCCAGCGTCAACGAGGCGCTGTGCAAAGGATGCGGTTCGTGTGCCGTGGTCTGTCCCACAGGGGCAATAGGGGTAAAACACTTCACCCAGGAAGAGATACTCGCTCAAGTTAGTGCTTTGACGGAGGCGCACTGATGGCTGAATTCGAACCTCAGATTATTGCTTTTTGCTGCAACTGGTGCACGTATGCTGCCGCCGACCTCGCGGGAACAAGCCGCGTTCATTATCCGCCCAATGTCCGGATCGTGAGAGTTATGTGCGCCGGTATGGTGAACCCGATATACGTGCTCAAGGCCTTCGAAGGTGGCGCCGATGGGGTTCTGGTGGCCGGCTGTCATCATACAGATTGTCACTACATAGACGGTCCTGTGAAGTGTGATGATATGGTCGAGAAGCTCAGAGAGGTGCTCCATGTGCTGGGTCTGGAAGATGAGCGCTTCAGGCGTGAGCTCGTAGCCGCATCCGAAGGAGGCCTGTTCGCCCGGACGATCAGTGAAATGGTGGGGGACCTCAAGAAGCTGGGACCGTCACCTTTCAAAGCTAAGACGGAGGCTCTGGCATGAACTTAGAAGACATCATCCAGAAGACCAAGACCTACTACTGCCTGGAGTGCGGCAAGTGCACAAGCATATGTCCGGTTGCCCGGTACGACTCGGGTTTCACGCCGCGGGGGATGATCGAGAATGCCCTTCTGGGATTCGGGGATGAGCTGGTGCTCAATCAGAAGCTCTTCTCCTGCCTGACCTGCTACAAATGCCAGCC
>PWRA01000049.1 GCA_003556385.1 Dehalococcoidia bacterium
CCTGATCCCGGTCTGCTTCCTCTTCAGTCAAGGCCCGTCGAGGCACTCAGGGCCGGAAGCACGAGGCGGCGATACTGATTCCATTATAGCACGGTCCATGCCCGACAGGGACGCCGTTGCTAATGCGATCGGGACGCTGTAACACAACGTCGCTGCTATCGTTACATGGGGTGTCGACGCAGGCGAGATCACAGAAAGCGTCAGAAATTCACCAGAGCCAGTGAATCTTAACAGGATTTTAACATTTAGGTGCTATACTCATGGGCGAAGTAGCGGCTCATGCGCCTGGTCCAGGGGCTAGAAGCCTCTGATAGACAGGATGCTAAATGAGCTTTTTCACTTACCTCCTTTCTGATGGTCGGCTTCAGGGGGGCCCCAAGCGATCGCTGAAGTCGACCATCAAATGTTCCCCTTTCGAAACGGGGAGGTGCTCCCCGGCAGTCCCACAGGGAAGCGCTATTGCCATTGCTAACGGGCCTGTGGTAGATTGCCTCCGTCTAAGGCCGCGCCCGACCTGATTACACATGGGCCCCTGTGGCTGACACTCGCGGCTGACGCGCGAAGTCTGGCAGAAGAAGAGACGCAGGAATTGGCCGTACGGTTCGGTATTCTGATTATTCTGGCGTTAGTCGTCCCGGGCATTCTTGTTTCAGGTCCCGTGCTAGCCGGCGATGATACTCCTGGGAGCCAGGCAGGTATCGGCATCACTGCCACAGGCGAGACTGTCGAGTACGAGCTTGCCGTCAGCAGCACGGCAGGCGGAAAGGTAACCGTACCGGGCGAAGGCACCTTCACCTATGCGGCAGGGACGCACGTCGACCTTGCCGCGACCGCGGATGAGGGCTTCCTCTTCGTCAACTGGACAGGCGATGTGGAGACGGTGGACGATGTCGCGTCTGCCGCAACCACCATCACCATGCTGGACCGGTACGCGATCACCGCCAATTTTGAGGAAGCCCGGGAAGTGGAGGCCCAGGAGTTCGAGCTGGCCATAAACAGCACCGCCGGCGGGTCGGTCACTGTTCCGGCTGAGGGCACGTTCGTCTACCAGGAGGGCAGCGAGGTTGATCTGGAGGCGACTCCTGAGGAAGGCTTCGAGTTCCTCGCCTGGACGGGAGATGCGGACACCATAGACGATGTAGAGGCTGCTGCAACCACCATGGTCGTTGAGGACCACCACGCCATAACGGCTACCTTTCAGGGGGTGCACCCCGTAGCTCGCGTCAACTGGGGGCTCATCGCGGGGATAATAGGTGCGGTTGTCGTTGTGACGGTGGCAGTCTTGCTTGTTCGCCGAAGGAAAGCGGGCTAGACTGGATGGGTCGATTCGGCGCCTACTGAATACAGTCGCCGACCACCGCCCTCTTCAGTGAACCGTCGCTTTCCCTTATTATCAAAGCCCCCGTACTGTCGATGTCTATCGCCTCTCCCGTCATCACTTCGCCCGGTCCCTGTATTCTTACATGCTTCCCCAGCGTCACAGACAGATTCCTCCACTCTTCGAGCATGTTTGTCTCCATCAGCGAGGCCTCCCGCTGCTCTATCTCTGCCAGCAAAGCGCTCAACAGTTCCTTCCTGGAAATGTCGCTACCCAGCGCGTCCTTCAGAGAGGTCGCCCTCTCTTCGAAAACGTCAATGGAGGTGTTGGCGTTTATGCCTATGCCGAGGTTCACGAACTTCACCACATCCATTTCGGCATCCATTTCAGCGAGTATGCCGCATATCTTCTTGCCTGCGATCAGGACATCGTTGGGCCATTTCACTTCAGCCTTCAGACCGTACAGTCGTCTAACCGTGTTTGCCACGGCGACCGAAGCCATCAAGTTCATCCTGGGCGCATATGCCGGACTGATCTCGGGCCGCAAAATGATGGTGAAGTAGATTCCCCCTCTCGGCGAGAGCCATTGCCGGCTCAGCCTTCCCCGTCCCTGGGTCTGCGCTTCGCCAATGACGATTGTCCCCTCCTCGGCTCCTCCGCGGGCCAGCTCCCTTGCCGGGTCCATGGTCGAGCCCACTTCCGGGAAGTAGTGAATCCTGTGCTCCAAACCCGGGAACTCACAGGGAAGCAGCAAGTCGGGAGAGGACACCAGCCTGTATCCGGCCGGAGAATCCTCTATAACGTAGCCCCGGTTCTCCAGGCTGCGGATGTGCTTCCGGACCGAAGCCTCGGAGATGCCCAGCCGGGCGGCAAGCGTCTCGCCGGGAAGATCGCCCTCGCTCCCCCGCAGAGCTTTCAGGATCTGCCCCTTCATCTTCATATAGTTACCCTCGCCTGCAAGGGATGTTAACGCCAGTCCCGGTCACTGTCAACTGCTGCTATCGACAAACGCGACGAAAAAGGTTATCCTTTAGGGACTGATGGATATCAAGTGGCTGGGACACTCCTGCTTCCTGATCAAAGGGAAAGAGAAGACCATCATCACCGACCCGTGCCATCCCGACACAGGCTACCGCTTGGGCGAACTGAGAGCGGATATAGTCACGGTGAGCCATCCTCATCCGGGCCATAGCTACACCGAAGTGGTCGCGGATTCTCCCAGGCTTATCAACAGGCCCGGCGAGTACGAAATAGGCGGCACCTTCATCACGGGAATCGCCGTCTTCCACGATGATAAGAAGGGAGCTTCGCGGGGCAAGAACGCGATCTTTGTTGTCGAGCTGGACGAAGTGACTTTATGTCATCTGGGCGACCTCGGGCACCCTCTGGG
>PWRA01000082.1 GCA_003556385.1 Dehalococcoidia bacterium
ACGGGCAGAGTAGGCACCGGACTGGGACTGACCATAAGCCGAGCCATCATTGAGGCACACGGTGGACGGATCTGGGCGGAGAGCCAACAGGGAGAGGGCAGCACCTTCTACTTCACCCTACCCTTGAGAGGCCCAAGCCGGAATGCCGCGGACTGAGAGGAGGGCACCATACTAGAGAAAATCCTGATCGTTGAAGACCAGCACCAGGTTATCCGGCTCGTTACTGAGGTCCTGCGACCTGTGGGCTATGAGGTGATAGCTGCCACCAACGGCGAGACGGCTATCGAGATGACCGCCACCGAGCAACCGGCACTGGTGTTGCTCGACATAATGTTTCCCCAGAGCCCCGACGGTTTTGAGATATGCCGCCGTATCCGTGAGTTCTCGGACGTGCCCATCATCATGCTGACGGCAAAAGCGAAGGAGAGTGACAAACTGCGCGGCTTCGACGTCGGAGCCGATGACTACCTGACAAAGCCGTTCAGCGCGAAGGAACTGGTGGCCAGGATAAGAGCCGTGCTGCGGCGGACCCGGCAACCGGAGCAGATGACCACCACACCCCTGACATGCGGGGAACTGGATATCAACTTCGCCCGGCGTACGGTGAAGCGGAGCGGCACAGAGGTTAGCCTGACCCGCACCGAGTATTCCCTGCTGCGCCAGCTCGCTCTCAATCCGAACCGGGTCATGCTGCATGGCGATCTGCTGAGCGCGGTGTGGGGACAGGAATACAGGGATGACATCGATTATCTGCGGGCCTACGTTCACTACCTCAGGATGAAACTGGAGGAGGACCCCGCCAATCCCCGGTACATAATCACTTCGCCCGGCGTAGGGTATATGCTGGCCTGTCCCGACGCCGAATAGCCACAGAACCACCGTTGGCCGGGCAGTAGATCAGTTCATAGACCTCTCTCGCTACACGTTTCGTTCTCCATGTCCGCATTTTTAATGTCTTTTTTATGAAGAGCCATGCGTTTTCTATGAGGTTTTAACGTGTTACGGTTTACAATAAAGGTGTCGGTTGATAGTAACACTTAATCAGGTGCTATCCCGAAGTACGAATTTCTAAAGGCAGGACGGGTTGAATAAGACTCCCGCTGAGAAGCAAGCGAAAGGGGATAATGAACTCGCCGTAGCTTCGGCACCCCTACATCAGGACCCTACCGCGATGGCCGAATGCATCGTGAGCGAAGCCCTGAACGCTTCAGCCGGCAAGATGGGGCTCGATAACACGGAGGCGCTGATATCCTGCATAAGACAGGGTGATTGTACCGCGCTTAGCTACTACAACCACGACATAGCCAGGCAGCTGGCAGACTTGCTTGGTTCGTTGAGCAAAGATATCAGGGCCATCTATGCCCACGATTACGAGGGCGCCACGCCGGAGGAAGGATCTTTCGAAGACACGCCGCCCATTCCGTGCGTCCATATGATTATCTGGGCACAGCGCAAGACCAAGGCTCTGGATGCCCTGGTGGAGACCATGGACCGGGCCATGGTACAACACCACAGGCATATGCTCGGCCTGACCGCGCTGGAACGCGTGCTGGACGCCAGAGTAGTTGATGACCAGGATGTGAGGACACGTACAGGCTATGCAGCGCTGCTCAAGTCCGTCTACCAGCCTCCCATCCAGATATGGTGCAGCGATCGGGGTGATCTGTGACGATCTTGCAGCTAAAGACAGGAGAAATGACAACCAAACTGGACAGAGCGACCGGGTGTATCTAGGTCTGCGCAGAGCGTTCTCCGACTAAGCAGTGGAACACGGCCCGCGTCCGGCCGCGACAGAGGGAAGGACACGGGTAGTGAACAGAGAGTACCACCAACGGACTGGAGCGAGATGACCAGGGAAGGATGCGACACCGAGAGGAAAGGAAACCTCCTCTCTATGCTGCAAGACACGCAGAAGCAATACGGGTATTTGCCCGAGGAAAGGCTGAAGGAAATCGCGAAGACGCTGGATATGCCACTCATCGATGTCTGCGGCGTGGCTACCTTCTACAGGTCCTTCAGTCTCACGCCCAAGGGTCGCCACCAGGTCAAAGTCTGCCTCGGGACCGCCTGTCATGTTAGGGGTTCCACCAGGATCCGCAAGGAAATCGAGAAGAGGCTGGGCATCAAACCCGGAGAGACCAGCGAAGACGGCGAGTTCTCGCTGGAAACGGTGATGTGTCTGGGATGCTGTGCCATCGGCCCGGTGGTTGTGATGGATAGTACATACTATGGTCACGTAACAACAACGAAACTAGACTCAATTCTAGGAGGAATCAGACCTGAGGCTCATGCTCTCAAAGGCAAAGACGCATAGAATTCTAACCCCCGAGCATGTCGAGGAGCTGCGAGAGAAGCTACTCAAAGATCGTGCATCGAAGACAACCTGTATATCGGTATGTGCCGGTACAGGTTGTCATGCGGCCGGTAGCAGCGGGGTCGGCGACGCGTTCGTAGAGGAGATCAACAGCAGGGGGCTTCACACAAGCGTGGAACTGAAAGAGACCGGCTGTCACGGTTTCTGCGAACAGGGACCGATTGTGGTCATCCGCCCCCAGGCCATATTCTACCGGCAGGTCAAGCCTGAGGATGTCTCAGAGATCATCTCCGAGACCGTGCTGAAAGGCAACGTCATAGAGCGTCTGCTGTATGTAGACCCGGCGACCAACGAGAGAATCGTACGTGAACCCGATATACCCTTCTACAAGCGCCAGTCACGCATCGTTTTCGGCGATAACGGAGAAATCGATCCGACCGAGGTCGCCGACTATATTGCCGTGGATGGTTACTCGGCCCTCAGCAAGGTGCTGTCGCGCATGTCTCCCGATGAGGTGATTATCGAGATCAATCGTTCCGGCCTGCGGGGCAGGGGAGGCGCCGGTTTCCCGGTCGGAACCAAGTGGGGGTTCTGCGCAAACGCCAAAGGCGACGTGAAGTATGTGATCTGCAACGCCGACGAAGGTGACCCCGGCGCCTATATGGACCGCAGCCTGCTGGAGGGCAATCCTCATAGGGTACTGGAAGGGATGATAATCGGCGGCTATGCTATAGGCGCCTGCAAAGGCTTCATATACGTGCGCGATGAATACCCCCTTGCCGTTGAGCGCTGCAGATTGGCCGTTGAGAAGGCACGCGACTACGGGCTTCTTGGCGATTACATACTCGGTTCCGGCTTCAGCTTTGACATAGAGCTATCTATGGGAGCCGGGGCCTTCGTCTGCGGGGAGGAGACGGCTCTCATCGCCTCTATAGAGGGCCAGAGGGGGACCCCGGTCCAGAGACCGCCTTTCCCGGCTCTGAAGGGGCTCTGGGGCAGACCGACCAACATAAACAACGTGGAGACCTGGGCCAATGTTCCCATCATACTATCAAAAGGCGCCGACTGGTATTCAAGAACAGGTACCGCAAACAGCAAGGGCACCAAGATCTTCTCACTGGTGGGCAAGATAAACAATACCGGCCTGGTCGAGGTCCCGCTCGGTACCACGCTACGCGAGATCGTGTTCGATATCGGCGGCGGCATCCCCGGGGGAAGGAGATTCAGAGCAGTTCAGACCGGCGGGCCTTCCGGGGGCTGCATCCCCGCTTCTCTCCTTGACCTGCCCATAGACTATGAAAGCCTGCAACAGGCCGGGTCTATTATGGGGTCCGGGGGGATGATAGTCATGGATGAGGATACATGCATGGTCGACATCGCCCGCTATTACACCGCCTTTCTTCATGATGAATCATGCGGCAGATGCCTGTCCTGTCGTAAGGGTATCCAGAGGATGGACGAGATACTGACCGACATCACGGAGGGGAGGGGCAAGGAAGGCGACATTGAGTTGCTGGAAGAACTGGCAACCGTAGTGAAGGACACGTCCTTGTGCGGCCTCGGCCAGACGGCGTCGAATCCTGTGCTGGCCAGCATCAGGTATTTCAGGGAGGAGTACGAGGAGCACATCAAGAAGCATTATTGCCGGGCAGGAGTCTGTAAGACTCTGGCGGAGTCACCATGCCAGAACGCCTGTCCGGCAGGAATAGATGTCCCCCGCTATATCTGGCTGATAGGCAAGGGCAGGACCGATGAAGCGCTGGCCGTGATCCGGGAGAAGGTACCGTTTCCAGCAGTGCTTGGTTATACCTGCCCGCATTTCTGCGAGGCCAAGTGTCGTCGCGGCCTGGTAGAAGAAGCGCTGGCAATAAGGCTGCTGAAACGCTTCGCTGCCGATAATGACACCGGTCTATGGAGAAGGAACTCAAAGGTCTTGCCGTCATCCGGCAAGAAGGTGGCGATAGTCGGCTCGGGTCCGGCAGGACTGACCGCGGCCTATTACTCAGCCAAGCTGGGGCACGAGGTCACTCTGTTCGAAGCTTCACCGGTGACCGGCGGCATGATGCGACTGGGTATTCCATCATACAGGCTACCCCGGGCGGTGCTGGACAGGGAGATCGACGAGATAATGAGGGTAGGGGTGGAGATAAGGACGAATACCGAGGTCCGCTCACTGGACGAGTTGTTTGCCCAGGGCTGCGACGCCGTTTTCGTCGGCATAGGCGCCAGTCGCGCAACGGATATGGGCATAAGCGGCGAGACGAGTGCCTCCGTATTGCACGGCGTCGATCTTCTCAGGAACGTCAATCTGGGCCGGAAGGTGGACATCGGACACAGGGTAGCAGTAGTAGGCGGAGGCAACGTGGCCATGGACGCAGCACGCACGGCTCTGCGGCTAGGCGCGAAGGATGTGACCGTCATGTATCGTCGAACCCGGGCTGAGATGCCGGCCAGCGCGGAGGAAGTGGAAGAAGCCCTCCGTGAGGGAGTGAAGATACTCTACCTCGCTGCGCCGGTGGGGATCACCGGTGTCAACGGCAGAATACAGGTACAGTGTACATGGATGAGACTGGGCGGCATAGATGCCAGCGGAAGGGCCAGGCCCGTACCGATACAAGGCAGCGAGTTCACCGACGCTTATGATACGGTGATAACAGCCATCGGGGAGCGTCCCGAGGTTCCCGATGGATATGCATTGTCCGTCGGTAAAGGAGGAGCCATCCTGGTAGACCCGGATACACTGGCTACATCCAGAGAAGGGGTGTATGCAGGGGGAGATGCGGTCACGGGGCCTGCATCGGTGATAGAGGCGATCGCCGCCGGACGAAAGGCAGCCGTATCTATTGACAGGTACCTCGGCGGTGATGGTGACATAGAAGAACAGCTGGCGCCACCGGAAGAGGAAAGGCCCCTCGTCGTCGAGGAAGGAGAACACTACCGCCCGCCGGCGGACATGTTACCGCTTGCTGAGAGGTTCGCAGGATTTGCTCAGGTAGAGCTTGGTTTCGATGAGGCCAGGGCCATCGAGGAAGCCAACAGGTGCCTGATGTGTGACCTGGAAGAGAGCTAAGCAGTAAGGCAGAATGGAGACGAGATAGGGAGACGTATGATAACGCTTAGAATCGACGGGCTGGATGTGCGGGCCGAGGAGTGGTGGACCGTACTGGAGACGGCCAGATTCTATGGGCTGGAGATACCCACCTTCTGCTATCGCGAAGGGCTTTCGCCATGGGGAGGGTGCCGACTGTGTGTCGTGGAGATAGGAGAGGGCAAGAACACGAAAATGGTAACCGCCTGCACCTATCCTGCTACCGAGGGTCTCGTTGTCAGGACCAATTCCCGGAGGGTGATAGAAAACAGGAAAGTCCTGGTCGAACTCCTGCTGGCAAGCTGTCCCAGTTCGAAGACTATTCAGGACCTGGCATCGAGGCTTGGCGTCCAGAGGGTGAGATTCAAGGTGGAGAACGAATTCTGCGTGTACTGCGGACTGTGCGTCAGGATTTGCGCCGAGCAGATGGGTGCTAAAGCGATAGGATTCGTGAACAGGGGAGGGGAGGTCAGGATAACGACCCCGTTCGACCGCACGTCTGAGGAGTGTCGTCGCTGCGGGGCCTGCATGTACGTTTGCCCCGCCTGCGAGGTACGTTGCCAGGGCCCCGACGCTTCCTCAGTCGTCTGCGGGAGCTGCCTTGCACCCGAACCCACCTGCCTGGGATCACATCCCGACCTCATGTGTTACATGGGGGCTGCCGGCGATTGCGGTACGTGTGTATCTGAGAAGCCCGAGACGACCGGTGAGAGACAAACTCAGGATCACTAGAAGCATATAGAGGAAGGAGAAGAGACAATGGTTCTATCAAGGATAAATGCATCTGCGGCCACCCTCACCAAGAACAGGACGGAGGGTTCGATAAGCCCGATCAGCGGTATGTGCGCCACGTGCGTCGAGGGCTGTGTCGGAATGTGCGAAATAGGGAAATCCGCCTACAGAGGGGCGGAGGCCATATACCCGCAACCCTTCGGCATCATCACAACCGCCTCGGAGAAGAACTACCCCGTCGACCTGTCGCACTTCACCATCCTGGGGACCGTTGTGGGAGCGCGGGGCATAGAAGAGAGCTCCGACAAGGCCATCTTCTCCAACGTGAACCTGGAAACGAAGCTCGGGAGAGACGGCAGTATCAAGCTCAGGCTGCCCATAGTGACCGGAGCCATGGGCTCAACGGCGATCGCCAAGAACAACTGGGACGGTCTGGCCATAGGAGCGGCTATCGCAGGTATCCCGCTCTCTATCGGAGAGAACATATGCGGCATGGACCCGAACGTCCGGGTAGAGAACGGTGAAGTGGTCCATTCCCCGGAACTCGAGCTACGGGTCAGGCAATACCAGGACTGGCAACAGGACGGCTACGGCGTGGTCATCCTCCAGACGAATATCGAGGACACCAGGCTGAACGTCGACAAGTACGCTATATCGCAACTGGGTGTCGAAGCCATCGAGCTCAAGTGGGGACAGGGAGCCAAGGACATCGGCGGCGAAGTGAAGATCGAGAACCTCGACCGGGCGCGTATGCTCAAGCAGAGAGGCTATGTGGTGATTCCCGACCCGGACTCTCCCACCGTAGCCGAGGCATTCAAGCAGGGGAAGTTCAATGAGTTCGAAAGACATTCCAGGGTAGGGATGATCGCCGAAGACCCGTTCCTGGAGAGGGTGGAAGAGCTTCGCCAGAGGGGGGCGAAGTATATCAGCCTGAAAACGGGAGCGTTCCGACCGGCCGACCTGGCCAGAGCACTGAAGTTCTGCTCCAGGGCCGGGGTGGACTTCCTGACCGTGGATGCCGCCGGCGGCGGTACGGGGATGAGCCCGTGGAGGATGATGAACGAATGGGGTGTGCCGGGAGTAAACCTGTGGTCGCTGGCAGTTGAGTATGCCGAGATACTGGCCGCCAGGGGAGAACACGTCCCTGATATCGGACTGGCCGGGGGGTTTGTCTTTGAGGACCAGATATTCAAGGGCCTGGCGCTGGGTGCCCCACACGTGAAGTTCATAAGTATGGCCAGGTCGCCTATGGCAGCCGTCATGGTGGGCAAGACCATCGGCAAACGAATGTCCGAGAGGCAGGTGCCGGTATATATCGAACGATTCGGCACAAGCCCGGAAGAAGTGTTCATCACGGCATCGGAGTTGAAGGAGAGGTTCGGCGATGACTTCGACAGGTTGCCGACCGGTGCGCTGGGCCTGTACACCTACATGGAGAGGCTTACCCAGGGCCTGCGTCAGATAATGGCCGGGTCGCGCAAATTTGCCCTAGAATACATCGCCAGGGATGATATCGCAGCCCTGACAGAGGAAGCATCCATAGCCAGTGGGATACCCCACGTGATGGAAGTTGACGAAGAAGAGGCGGAGAGAATACTGAACGCTTAGCCTCAGTACCGGACGGCGACAGATCCGTTTCGGCAAAGTGGTTAGCCTCTGGTCCCACAAATATCCCTCGCTGTCATCGAAGTGTCTTGACAACCCACCTCCCTGGTTGATACACTTGTTCTATAGAACACTCGTTTAACAGGAGGCCGTGATATGAGGAAATCTGAAATCAGGGAAAGGATACTCGAATACATAAAATACTTCTTCGATGAAAGGGGCTATGCGCCGACCGTCAGGGACATCCTGAAAGGCTGCAACGTCAGTTCCACCTCGCTGGTCCAGTACCATCTGAACGTGCTGGAGAAAGAAGGACAGATTCGCCGCGATCCCGAGGTCTTCAGAAGCATTCAGCTTGTGGAAAGAAACGTTAGAGAGGTGCCGCTACTGGGCACAATCTCTGCCGGAGAACCGATCCCCGTCGTAGATGCGGATACCTGGAGCAACCGTGCTGAAGAAACGCTCCGGGTCACAACGGATATAGTCGGAGGTAAAGGCGACATCTATGCCCTGAAGGTAAAAGGAACATCCATGCTTGATGCCCTTATCAATGACGGCGATGTCGTCATTATGGAGGCGGCGCAAACCGCTGAAGATGGTGAAATGGCAGCCGTGTGGCTCAAAAATGAGCAAGAGGTGACGCTGAAAAAGGTCTATCGCGAACCAGGACGCATTCGCCTGCAACCGGCGAATAGCGAGATGAAACCTTTGTATACCGGGTCTGAGAACATTGAAGTGCAGGGTAAAGTGGTTGCCGTTCTGAGAAGACTCGACCGCTAGGCCACCCACCGGCAGCCAGGGAGGCAGAGATGAGAGTCGCGTGTTTCTTCTTTCCTCGTTTCGTCGTTCAAGTCGAGGCAAGGGACAATGCTTCGTTACAGGGGAAGCCCGTCATCGTGGGAGGCCATCCCTATGAACGCAAGCCCGTCTATGACGCCTCACAGGAGGCACTGGCATATGGCGTCAGGCGGGGTATGCCTCTGAGGGAGGCATATACTATATGTCCGCAAGGTGTGTTCCTGCCTCTGGACGAGGGGAAATACACCGATGCCTTTACCGCCGTCCTGGCCCTGCTCGCCGATTGCAGCCCGGTGGTAGAAGCAGGATACCGGGAGCTACACTCTCGGACCTCCCAGGGGGCTCCGGGCTCCGGCGTAAGCCCCGCCGGGCACTCTGCCTTCGTTGACCTGAGATATGAATGCTCCGATTCCTTCGGGGAACTCCGGTTTGTCGAAGAGATCAGGCAGCTTATTGAAACCCGTCTCCAACTTCATCCCCTCGTATCCGTTGCCCCGAATAAATTCGTGGCCTGGGCAGCCAGCCGGGTTGCCGGGCCGGGGAATGTCACGGTTATCGCCGGGGGCGGGGAGAAGGACTTCCTGAAAGACCAACCTGTATGCTTTTTGCCCGCTTCAGTGAGGACCCTGGAGCGGTTTGAATTGCTCGGCATCCATCGAATGGGACAACTAGCGGGTCTGTCACCGGCGGCAGTCAGCCTGGAGTTCGGCAACGAGGGCCAGCATTTGTGGGAGCTATCCAACGGCATCGATAGATCGAGGTTAGTATCCTGGAGTCAGGTGCCGACGCTCAAAGAGCAGGTCAATTTTGAGCCTCCGGCGGAGACTCTTCATCAGCTTTTGGCCAGCGGTGATACGCTCCTGACCGGGCTAAGCCGGCAATTGAAGGAGCGCTGGCAATGCTGCCTCCGGCTGACGATATCCATGCACTTCACCAACGACCATATTGCCCAGCGGGTGTTTCACTTCAAGGAAGCTACCTCTTCCAGGGAAACGATGCTACGCCACTTAAAGCAGTATCTGGATTCGGCAAGATACACAACTCCGGTCAGCGAAATGAGGCTCACCCTGACTGACTTCTGCCCTGAAAGCGGGAGACAGGCCCTGATTTCGTCGGGGTTCTCGGATGGGCCGCGGAAGCACAGGGAAAGGCTGGCTTCGGCTATAAGCCGGCTCAGGCAAAGATACGGCAAAGGGGTGGTGGGAAAGGTGCTCGCCAAACCGAACAGTGCCTTGCCGGAGGACTCCTTTTCCTTCACCGAATTTGATCTTTGAGAGATGAGCAAGCTATTCAGAGAAGCCATAAAACTGGAGGTCGAGGAAGACCCTCAGCACAAACCGATCGCCTTTCTCTATAAGAGGAGGAGAGAACAGGTGAGAGAGACGCTGAAACGCTGGCGGATAGTTCAGGGATGGTGGAAGAGGCCGGTCATGAGGGAGTATTTCCAGGTCAGGACTGCCTCCGGCACCGTCTACGAACTCTACCGAGACTTGCTCACCGGAGCCTGGCGTCTGCAACGCGTCTATGATTAGGCCTGCCCCGGGTTTGTCGAAGGGAGCGTTGATATCCCGATGGGATCGAGCAGCAATTACGTAGAGCTTCACTGTCATTCCAACTTCTCCCTGCTTGACGGTGCGTCTCATCCGGAGGACCTGGTGAGCCGGGCGGTAGAGCTCGACATGCCCGCGCTGGCTCTTACCGACCACAACGGGTTATACGGAGCTATCCGCTTCTACAATGCCTGCCTCAAAGCCAGTATCAAGCCCGTTATCGGAGCGGAGATGACGCTGGAAAACGGCCATCACCTCACATTGCTGGCCAAAAACAACGCAGGCTATTCCAACCTGTGCCGGCTGATAACCGCGTCCCAGCTGGAGCACGGGAAAGGCAACCCCGCCCTCAGTCTGGAAAACCTCGCCCGGCATTCCTCCGACCTGATCTGCCTCTCCGGCTGCCGCAAGGGAGAGATAATCAGTTCAATCGCTTCCGGACAGGCGGAAAAGGCTTACGCAATAGCCAGGAGGTACATCGACATTTTCAGCCGGGAGCGCTTTTACGTAGAGCTTCAGAACAATTATTACCCCGGGGATGAACACCTCTGCCGCACCCTGGTCGAGCTGGCTGAAACACTACAACTGGGCTATGTGGCCACCAACAACGTCCACTATGCCGAACAGCAGAACCACAGGCTCCACGATGTGCTCACGTGCATCAAGGACCGGACTACCCTGGACGAATGCACATCTTTGAGGCTGAACTCCGAATTTCACCTTAAGTCCTTTACAGAAATGGCACAGCTCTTCCAGGATTATCCGCAGGCGATCGCAAATACGAGCGCCATAGCCGGGCAATGTAATGTCGATCTGGATTTCTCGGACTATCGCTTCCCGGAGTTCCTCCT
>PWRA01000135.1 GCA_003556385.1 Dehalococcoidia bacterium
AGGCGAAAGGAGGCGATGTGAAGGTCCACGAATACCAGGCCAAGGCGCTCCTGGCTGAACATGGCATCCCGATCCCTCAGGGGAGAGCGGCCTCTACCCCTGACGAGGCCAGAAGGATAGCGGCTGACATCGATGGCCCCGTGGTGGTCAAGGCGCAGGTCTATGCCGGCGGAAGAGGCAAGGCAGGCGGCATAAGGCTGACTGAGAGCGCTGCAGATGCCGAGAAAGCAGCGAGCGACCTTATAGGATCGCGACTGGTTACTCCTCAAACGGGGTCGGATGGCGCGCCGGTAAGCAAGGTTCTGGTGGAGGAGGCAAGCGACGTAACGAGGGAGCTCTACCTTAGTATATTGGTTGATAGCGCCAGCCATCTGCCACTGATGATAGCCAGTGAAGCCGGCGGAGTGGAAATCGAAGAAGTGGCTCAATCGAGCCCGGAGAGGATATTTCGGTGCACTATCGACCCTGCTATCGGCTTCCAGCCGTTTCAGGGCCGCAGGCTGGCTTATGGTATGGGCCTCACCGGAGGACAGGTACGTGAGGCGACGCAACTGATGAAGAGTCTCTACAGGCTGTTCCTGGATAAGGATTGCTCGCTGGCTGAGATCAACCCTCTAGGTGTCACCACCGGGGGCGATCTGCTGGCTATAGACGCGAAGATGAACTTCGACGACAGTGCCCTCTACCGGCACAAAGACATCCAGGAACTGCAAGATAAGGAGCAGGAAGACCCTCTAGAGGTCCAGGCACGCGACTGGGGGATCAGCAGCTATGTCAAGATGGAGGGCGATATCGGCTGTATGGTTAACGGCGCGGGGCTGGCTATGGCGGTGAACGACCTTATTCAGTACTGCGGCGGCAGAGCCGCGAACTTCCTGGACATCGGCACGCTCAACAACCCCGACAGGGTGGTGAATTCGTTCAAGATGTTCCTTGCCGATCCCAGCGTCAGGGCCGTCCTGGTCAACATATTCGGAGGAATGGCCCGGGTCGACGTGATCGCCCAGGGAATAGTCGATGCGTTCCGACAGATGGACATCCCATTCCCCGTAGTCGTCCGCCTGGCGGGCACAAACCTGGACGAGGGCCAGCGCATACTGACGCATTCAGGAATACGGTTCATCGAGGCCACAGATTTCTATGACGGCGCGCAGAAAGCAGTACAGGCTGCAAAGGGAGTTACGGGATGACCATCCTGGTTAATGAGAACACGAGGCTATTAGTCCAGGGAATCACAGGCAGTGAGGGCAGTTTCCACACCGAACGCTGTCTGGAATACGGCACTACTGTCGTGGCCGGGGTCACGCCCGGCAAGGGCGGTAGCCAGCATCTCGGAGTGCCGGTTTTCGACTCTGTCGACAAAGCCATAAGTGAGACTCGAGCGAACGCCAGCATTTTGTTTGTTCCTCCTGCCTTTGCCGCCGATGGTATCCTGGAGGCCCTAGATGCCGGCGTACCTCTGGCCATATGCATAACGGAGGGCATACCGGTTCTCGATATGGTAAAGGTGCACCGATACCTGAAAGGCAGATCGACGAGACTTGTCGGACCCAACTGCCCGGGGGTTATCTCTCCAGAAAAATGTAAGGCCGGCATCATGGTGGGAGAAATCCACCTTTCCGGCAGCGTCGGCGTAGTCTCCCGTAGCGGTACCCTGACCTACGATGTCGTATCCCAGCTCACCAGTCTGGGGATCGGGCAATCCACCTGCGTCGGCATCGGCGGCGATACACTGCCCGGCAGCACCTTTACCGACATCCTGGAACTCTTTGAGGCAGACCCCGATACCAGGGCCGTGGTTCTTATAGGTGAAATAGGCGGCACTATGGAGCAGGAAGCGGCTGACTTCATACGCCTGGGCATGACCAAACCTGTGGTCGCCTTCGTCGCGGGCAGCACTGCTCCGCCGGGGAAGAGAATGGGACACGCCGGGGCGATCATCACCGGGAGTGCCGGCAGGGCTTCTGAGAAGATAAAGGCGCTGGAATGGGCTGGTGCTACCATATGCCCCAACCCTGCAGAAGTGGGCCCTACCACGAAGAAGGTATTGGAGAGCATGTAAGTTCTGTTGGCCGCCGACCTGAGGCGACTCCTCCGGCCTGTGATCGACACGTATTCCGACAGTACACTGACCAATGAAGCGTTGTTCTTTGATTGAAGAAGTCTTCATCCCCTTAACTGCTCCCGAGCTGTTCGAGACAATAGAGAACCGACCCTATAGCTTTCTGCTCGATAGCGGCATGGATCACAGCAGGCTGGGAAGGTATTCCTTTCTGGGCAGCGACCCCTTTCTCGTAATGAACAGCCGCGGTCCCGAGATCACCGTGGTGCGCGGACACGAGCGGGAAGTGCAACACGGCAACCCGTTTGATATCCTGGGCGAGCTGCTCGCGACATACAAGTTGGATCGCTGTCGGGCGCCCGTCCCGTTCACCGGTGGCGCAGTCGGCTATTTCGGCTACGACCTGCGCCATTTCGTGGAACGCGTCCCGTCGGCAGCTGCAGATGATCTTGAGTTACCCGAGAGTTACTTCGCCTTCTATGACTCCGTAATCGCCTACGACCACCTTGACGAACGAGCCTACCTCATAGCCACAGGCTTTCCCGAGCTTGAGGAAGAGCAGAGGTTGAAGCGAGCCAGAACGCGGATGGCGGAGTTGAAGCGGTGGCTTGACGGTATCCGACCGGCCGATGTGACGAGCCAGGGTCATAAGCACAGCGAAGGCGGTCGATCCTCCGATACAGATCGCCCGTCACTCGCTGGAAATCCCGATCACCCGGAGGGCAGGGAGGTCGCCCTCCGATCGAATTTCACTCGCGAGGAGTACATCAGAGCCGTAGACAAGGTGCGTGCATACATAGCCGCCGGCGATGCCTTCCAGGTGAACCTATCGCAACGGTTTGACACGGCTTTGCAGGTGTCCCCTTACGAGCTTCATAAGAGACTGAGGGCGGTTAACCCCTCGCCCTTCGCGGGCTGCCTCAGCTTTCCTGGCGTCACCATCGTCAGCGCCTCTCCGGAGAGGTTCCTGAGAAAGCAGGGTGACCGGGTAGAGACGCGTCCGATAAAGGGCACGCGACCCCGGGGCAGCGACCCTGCTGAAGACGAGCGTCTGGCCAGTGAGTTGATCGAGAGCGTCAAAGACCGCGCAGAAAACGTGATGATCGTCGATCTCGAAAGAAATGACCTGGGAAGAATCTGCCGCTACGGCACGGTCAAGGTAACCGAGTTGGCGATCCTGGAGACTTTTCCCTCTGTATTCCACCTAACCTCTACCATCGTGGGCAGGTTACGACAGGGAGTTGACAACACTGCCCTTATCAAGGCCGTCTTCCCCGGTGGCTCGATTACCGGGGCTCCCAAAGTGCGGGCCATGGAGATCATAGATGAACTGGAGCCAACGAGGAGAAGCGTCTACTCCGGTTCCATAGGTTACCTGGGCTTCAATGATGACCTGGATATCAACATCGCGATTCGCACTTTTCTGATCAAAGAAGGCAGGGTCTACTTCCAAGTTGGGGGAGGCATCATCTACGACTCCGACTCAGCGGCAGAATATACGGAAACACTGGACAAAGCCAGGGGACTGGTTCAGGCGCTACAGTTGGCGTCCGGCGTTGTTGTTGCGCCGGAACGAGCGCGCTAAGAAACCTGCACCCCTGACGGACACGATAAGAACCTCACGCGGGGGACGGGTGACCATGGCCGGCGAAGGAGAGGCCGTTCCTACTGTATTATCCCCATCTCTTTGCCGACCCGGGCAAATTTGTCCAGGGCAAAATCGAGGTCCTCTCTGGTGTGAACCGCAGATATCTGGACCCTGATCCGCGCTTGCCCTCTCGGGACAACCGGGAAGCTGAAGGCTCTAACATAGATCCCTTCCTCCACCAGTCTCTGCGCCATTGCGACCGCTACCTGGGCGTCGTAAAGCATGATGGGTATGATGGGATGAATCCCCGGCTGTATGTCGAAACCAAGCTCGCCTATGCGTCTCCTGAAATAAGCAGTGTTCTCGCTTAGCCGATCCCGTAAGTCTGTGCTCCTGTCGATCATGTCCAGTATCTTCATGGTGGCCACCACGACCACCGGCGGCACAGCGTTGGAGAACAGCCTGGGGCGCGATCTCTGTCTAAGCAAATCGATTATCTCCTTGCGGCTGCTGGTAAAACCACCGACGGCTCCACCCAGACCCTTGCCCATGGTGCTGGTGATAATGTCGACCCTGTCCATCACCCCGCAGTGTTCAGGGGTACCACGGCCGGTGGCTCCGAAGAACCCGGTCGAGTGCGAGTCATCCACCATCACAAGAGCTCTATATTTGTCGGCGAGATCACAGATCTCCTTGAGAGGGGCGACGTCCCCATCCATACTGAAGACGCCGTCCACGGCGATCAGTCTCAATCGTTTGTCCTGAGTTTCCTGGAGGTGCTTTTCCAGATCTGTCATATCAGAGTGCTTGAACACCCTGATCTCGGGAAGCATAACATGTCCCTGTTCGAGTTTCTTCTTGTTGACGACCTGCCACAGTCTTGCGCCATCGATGATCGTGGCATGACTCAACTGGTCGCTTATGATCACGTCGAAGCCGAGGATCACCTCAAACAGACCGACATTGGCGGCCTCGCATGATGAATAGAGAATCGTATCCTCCATCCTAAGAAACTCGGAGAATAGCTTCTCCAGTTGCTTGTGTACCGTCTGGGTGCCGCAGATGAAAGGAACCGAGGCCAGACCATAACCCCAGTCTTCGATGCTCTTGATAGCTGCCTGTTTCACCTCGCTGTTATTGGCCAGCCCCAGATAGTTGTTGGCACAGAAATTCAGGAGTGTGCCTTCGCGGCCCTTCACCCGTATCTCTCTGTCCTGAGGCGAATCGATGAGGAGTTCGTCCTTGAACAGCCCGCTGTCAACAATAGACTGTAGTTCCTTTTCGTAGAACTCCCTCGCTTCCTTCGTGTACATTCTTACCTCCTTCGCTTGCTGTGACCCGCTGTTCTGTCATCGGGTGCGGGAGACCGTTATGGATAGAGTACTACCTTGCCCGAGACCTTCGGCCTTTTGTTCATGGCCTCGAACCCCTTGTCGAAATCCTCTAAAGCGAACTTATGGGTTATGACCGGGGTGATATCCAGGCGCCCCGAATCCAGTAGCTTCTTCGTTTCCTGCCAGGTCTTCCAGATAAGGCGGCCGGTGATGGGGAGAATCTTCTTGGCGCTTCTTACGTATTGGCCCGAGTTCTCAATAACAAGCGGGTCGGTATCGATGCCGAAAAGCGAAATCCTCCCCCCATCCCTCGCCACTTCCATGGCGAGGTCTCGCGCCGCCCTACTACCTGCCATCTCCAGAACCACGTCGAATCCGGTTCTCAAGTGCAGCTGCGAGATCCGCGCAGACACATCCTCTTCCTTTTCGTTGATTCCTACATCGGCACCCATCTGCCGGCTTATCTCCAGACGCCTGGGGTGCCTGCCGACCACGACCACAAAGGCGGCCCCCTCAGCTTTGCATACGCCACTCGCCAACATGGAGGCAGGCCCATCGCCCAGGATGAGCACCGTCTTTCCCTTCAGATCCCTATCATAGTCCCCGAGCGCAGTGTAGACGGCGTTGCCCAAAGGCTCCTGAAGCGTGGCGATCTCCGGTGGCAGGGCGGGGTTGTTCCTCCAGAGGATGCTGTCAGGGACGGTCGCATACTCCGCAAAACAGCCGTCACAGGACAGCCCGAATATCTTCCCCTTCTCCGTGTCGCAGATGTGCTTCTGCCCGCTCCTGCACTGGACGCACTTGCCGCAGAAGAAATGGGTTTCGGCGGAAACATAGTCGCCAACCCTGAACTTCTTCACCCTCTTACCAACTTCCACGATTTCCCCTGCAAACTCATGTCCCTGAATCTGGGGGACCTCCTTTATGTACACCTGGGCGGCTGCATCCCAGTTGTAGATGTGCACATCAGTGCCGCAGATGGATGTTGCCTTTATCTTGACCAGAGCTTCATCCGCTTTTGGCTGGGGAATATCAACATCCAGAAGCTCTGCCCCCGGGGCCATCCTTGTCTTGACGACTGCTTTCATACGGAGTTGCTATTCTATCAGAAAACCCCTGGTCTGGTACAAGCAATCGACTGGACAGACGCAACACATCAGCGGCTTCCCTGCCGGTGATCATCCCTATCTCTACCGCGTTCAACGGAGGACATTTCTATCGAGTCCCTAAGAGAACGCTATCATGGAGTTTCGACATAGAGCCCAGGGTGAGTTGACATGGGTGCTGGGTTGTGTTAAATTGGGTGACTGGTGTCTACCAGAAGGTAAAGGCTTAGATCAAGTGTAAAAGCCGGCTGGCCAAGGCCGAGCGTAGTTCCCCTGAGTAGACCGGGGCATTGCCAGACGGCTTTTCACTTGCCTAGGGTGAGGGAGCAAGAGAATGCCAACAGTAAATCAGCTAGTTCGCAAGGGTCGAAAGAAGCTCGGGAAGAAGAGCGATGTTCCGGCACTGCATTACATCCGCAATACTATGAAGGGAAGAGTCACCTGGGGTCAAGGGTCGCCTCAGAAGAGGGGCGTATGCATTCAGGTTAAGACAGTTACGCCCAAGAAACCCAACTCAGCGCTGCGCAAAGTGGCACGGGTCCGGCTGACCAACGGCATGGAGGTGACTGCCTACATTCCTGGCGAAGGGCACAATCTGCAGGAGCACTCGGTTGTATTGATCCGAGGGGGCAGAGTTAAAGATGTGCCAGGGATTCGCTACCATATAGTGCGGGGCACCCTCGACACCGAGGGCGTAGCAGACCGGAAGCAAGGTCGCAGCAGATACGGCGCCAAGGCGCCGAAATAGCAGGGATACAAAATGCCAAGAGACCCTAGAAGAGTAGTAAAGAGGACGCCGACGCCCGATGCTAAATACGCCAGCATCACGGTGGCCAAGTTCATCAACAGGATCATGCTCCGGGGACAGAAGGCCACGGCGGAGGGCATCGTCTATAATGCGTTGCAGCTGACTGCCGAGCAGGTGGACAGCGAACCTGCAGAGGCCCTGGAGCGAGCGATCAAGAACGCCACTCCGCTTCTCATGGTCAAGTCTCGCCGTGTCGGTGGAGCTACCTACCAGGTGCCCGTCGAGGTGCCGGAGGAGCGAGGGCGTGCGCTGGCGATGAGATGGCTCATTGCCTCGGCCCGGGCCCGCGGCGGCAAGTCGATGGCAGAAAGACTGGCTTCCGAGCTGGTTGATGCTATTCAGGGGCGCGGGGTAACAATCAAGAAACGTGAAGACCTTCACAGAATGGCAGAGGCCAACAAGGCCTTTGCTCACTATCGCTGGTAAGGATCGTGTTGAAAGCAGTACTTGAGGAAAAGGATAAGCACATGGGGCGCGCTTTCGCTCTGGAAAAGATACGGAATATAGGAATCATCGCTCATATAGATGCTGGCAAGACCACAGCTACTGAGATGATCCTCCACCATGCAGGCCGTACCTATAAGATCGGCAGTGTTGATGCAGGGACCGCAGTGATGGACTGGATGGCACAGGAAAGAGAACGGGGTATCACCATTTCGTCGGCGGCCACGACATGTCACTGGCGCGAGCATTCCGTAAACATCATCGACACCCCAGGGCACGTAGATTTCACCGCCGAGGTGGAGCGGAGTCTGCGTGTACTGGATGGTGGTGTTGTGATTTTCGATGGCGTAGCGGGTGTGGAGGCTCAATCGGAGGCCGTCTGGCGCCAGGCAGACAAATATGGTGTAGGCAGGATCTGCTTCGTCAACAAGATGGACAGGCTCGGCGCTGACTTCAAGCGCACCGTTAACATGATAAACGGTAGATTGCGCACCAAGGCTCTACCGATACAGGTTCCTATAGGCAGCGAGAAGCACTTCAGAGGCATCATGGACCTTGTGGACAACAGAGTCATCATGTTTCCCGTAGACTCCAACTCAGCCTCTTCTGAGGAAGACAACGCAGCTCTGCTGGCAGAACACCGTCAGAAGCTAATAGAGGACCTGGCCGAACTGGACGAAGATATTATGCTATCTTACCTTGATGGTCGAGACATCAGTAGCGGTGAAATCAAGGCAGCCATAAGGAGTCTCACCGTCTCTAACCGGGCAGTCCCGGTCCTGTGCGGCAGTGCCTTGAGAGACAGGGGCATACAGCTATTGCTTGATGCTGTCGTAGACTACCTCCCCTCACCACTGGATATTCCTCCTGTTTCCGCTGTTAACCCGAGGAGCGGAGAAGTAGCCTTGCGTGTGACGAGGGATGATGAGCCCTTCTCGGCGCTGGCGTTCAAGACTGTGTGCGACCCCTTTATGGGGAGATTGGTGTACCTGCGTGTCTACTCAGGCAGGATAAGGGCGGGAGCACAGGTTCTTAACTCCAGTATCGATAAGAGGGAGAGGATGGGAAAGCTGTACGTTATGCACGCCGATCACCGTCAGGAGGTGGACCACGCTGAGGCCGGCACCATTGTAGCCACTCTGGGTCTCAAGCTGACGTCCACGGGCGATACACTGTGCGACCCGACACAACCGGTGCTCTTTGAGAAGATCCGGTTTGCCGAGCCAGTACTTGCCATGGCCGTCGAGCCCAAGACCAAGGCTGACCAGGATAAGCTAGATGATAGTCTCGCCAAGCTAGCCATGGAAGACCCTACATTCAAGATCTACCATGACAAGGAGACCGGACAAACGCTTATCTCGGGTATGGGCGAACTCCACCTCGAGGTGTTGATGGAACGTATGTTTCGCGAATACGGGATAAGAGTTAATGCTGGTAGACCTCAGGTTGCCTATAAGGGGACGATCACTTTCCCTGTTGAATCCGAAGGGAAGTTTGTGCGCCAATCAGGCGGTAGAGGGCAATACGGGCACGTGTGGCTGAAGATTGAGCCAGATGAGCGCGGCAGCGGATTCGAATTCTGCGACCAGATTCGCAGCGGTGCCATACCCAGGGAGTTTGTCCCCTCGGTAGAAGCCGGTGTCAAGTCAGTGTTACAAAGCGGGGGACCGACCGGCTATCCCATAGTGGACGTCAAGGTAACGCTGTTTGACGGCAGCTTTCACGAGGTCGATTCTTCGGATGTGGCCTTCAGGATGGCGGGTTTCATGGCGATGAGAGATGGCATCAGCAAGGCGGGCCCCATTATCCTCGAACCGGTTATGGAGGTGGAGATAACGACTCCCGAGCAGTTCGTGGGCGAGGTCATCGGTGACCTGAACTCGCGAAGAGCTCATATCGAAGGCGTTGAGAGTCGTGGAGATCTGTCCACGATCCGTTGCCTTGTTCCACTAGCAGAGACATTCGGATTCGCGGGCGATTTGAGGTCACTCAGTCAAGGTAGGGCAAGCCATACCATGCAGTTCCATCACTACGCTGAACTCCCTCAAAACCTGGCTGAGCAGATTGCGTCCGGAACAGGAAGAAGCAGATGACTGAGCAGAAGGTTCGAATAAAGGTCAAGAGCTTCGATCACAGATTGGCTGATCAGGCAGTAAGACAGATCGTGGAGACGGTTGAACGTACCGGGGCTATAGCGGTCGGGCCGGTGCCGTTGCCCACACACATTGAGAAGTTCTGCGTCATTCGCTCACCCAATATAGACAAGGATTCCAGGGAGCAGTTCGAGATCAGGACTCACAAGCGGCTGATCGATATTCTGCAACCCAGCTCCAAGACTATAGACGCTCTGAGTCAGTTGAACCTGGCGTCCGGAGTGGAGATCGACATCAGGTTGTAGTTAAGATGGTGTATCCAGGTATTATTGGCAAGAAAATCGGCATGACACAGGTGTTCCAGGAGAACGGAGACGCTACGGCAGTGACCGTTATCCAGGCCGGGCCCACGGTGGTGACGCAGGTGAAGACCGGTGACAGGGATGGTTATGATGCCGTTCAGCTGGGTTTTGTGACCGCCGAAGGAAAGCAACCACGGCTCAACTCTCCCGAAAAGGGACACCTCCGCGCTATAGACGGAGTGCGTCATCTCCGCGAGTTCCGGACCGATGATACCAGTTCGGTCAAGCGGGGAGACCGGATAGATGTCGGGTTTCTGAAGCAGGGCGACCTAGTGAATGTAACCGCCTTCTCCAAAGGAAAGGGCTTCGCGGGTGTTATGAAGCGACACAACTTCGCTGGTGGACCGAAGAGCCATGGTCAAAGCGACCGCGCGCGCGCGCCCGGTTCGATCGGCGCCGGTACGTTCCCCGGTCGGGTGCTAAAAGGAAAAGCTATGGCAGGGCATATGGGAGACAGCAGAGTGAAAGAACGCAATCTCGAGGTGGTTGAAGCCGATCCGGAGCGTAATCTGCTCCTGGTGAAGGGCGCAGTGCCCGGTGCCAATGGCGGACTACTAATGATTGAGAAGGCAAGGTAACAGGAAGTGCAAGTGCCGGTTTATAACCCAGGCGGCGAGGTTGTCGACCAGATAGAACTCAGCCAGGACGTTTTCGGCGTGCCCTTTAGTGATGCCGTGGTCCACCAGGCAATGGTCAGGCAATTAGCCAACAGACGTCAGGGTACTGCCTCGACCAAGGAGAGAGGCGAGGTCAAGGGCAGTACAAGAAAGCTGTACGCGCAGAAGCATACCGGCAGGGCCCGCAGGGGAAACATAAAGTCACCCTTGCTCAGGGGAGGCGGAGTCGTCTTCGGCCCGAAGCCCCGCAACTATCGCCAATCGATGCCTAAGAAGATGAGGAGATTGGCGCTGAAGTGCATGCTCTCCGCCAAGGTGAGAGAAGGAAACATGAAACTGGTACAGGAGCTCAGCTTTGAGAGGCCAAGGACAAGAGAGATGGCGAACGTCCTGTCTTCGCTCGGCAGCGATCGTTCCACCCTGGTCGTTACCGCTCACTCGATGCCGGAAGTGGTCAAGTCGGCGGCTAACTTGCCGGGCGTCAAGGTTGTGCCTTCGGCCTTAATCAACGTACTGGACCTTCTTTCGTATGAAGTGCTGATAGCTACTGTGCCGGCTGTACGTAACATTGAGGAAATTTGGGGTAGATAACGTGCATCTGTATGAGGTCCTGAGGCGTCCTTTGATCACCGAGAAGGCTACTCTGCTCAAAGAGGAGGACAGATATGCCTTTCAGGTAGCCAACAAGGCTAACAAGGTTCAGATCAAAAAGGCGGTAGAACAGGCTTTCAAGGTGAAGGTAGTGAAGGTTAACGTGATGACGGTGCCCGGAAAGACGAAGAGATTTGGGAGGAGACAGGTCACCAGCTCCTCGTGGAAGAAGGCGGTAGTTACCCTGGCGCCGGGTGACAAGATTACGTTCTTTGAAGGTGTCTAATGGGTTCAGTCACTAAGTGGAGAAAGAGAAAGATGTCAAAGCACAGGCATAAGAAGCTGCTTAAGAAGACGCGCTGGCAAAGGACACACAAGTAAGGAGCGATTTGTGGGACTGAAGACCTATAATCCGACTTCTCCGGGCAGAAGATTCAAGGCCGGGGCTACGTTCGAAGAGCTAACCAAGGTTGCTCCTGAGAAGTCTCTGCTGGCGCCGCTGAAGAAGAGGGGCGGACGTAACAGTCGAGGTGTTGTTACGGTTCGTCGCAGAGGTGGCGGTAGCAAACGCAGGCTTCGGATCATCGATTTCAGGAGGGACAAGATTGCGGTTCCGGGCAAGGTGGCATCCGTTGAATATGACCCCAACAGATCAGCCCGCATTGCTCTGATCCACTACGCTGACGGAGAAAAGCGCTACATCCTTGCGCCCCTGGGCATCAAGGTGGGCGACACGATACAGGCAGGCGATGATGTCGATATAAGGCCGGGTAATGCATTGCCGTTGGGCGCCATTCCCGTTGGGGCCCTGGTGCATAACATCGAGTTTGAGCCGGGCAAGGGAGGGAAACTTGTTCACAGCGCAGGAAGCTACGCCCGAATAGTAAGCAAGGAGGGCCAGTATGTGGTGCTCAAGCTTCCGTCAGGAGAGCTTCGCAAATTCCACGAGAAGTGCCGGGCTACCATCGGGCAGATAGGGAATGTGGATCACGGGAGCACGAAACTGGGCAAAGCCGGAAGCCGGAGATGGTTGGGCAAACGCCCTTCTGTCAGGGGCTCCGCTATGTCTCCTCGCGACCATCCGCACGGGGGTGGAGAGGGGAGAAGCCCTCGCGGAATGCATCCCAAGACTCCCTGGGGAAAGCCGGCTCTGGGGGCTAAGACCCGCAGGCGCAAGGCGTCGGATCGAATGATAGTCGAGAGGAGGAAGTAGGATGTCACGGTCGCTTAGGAAAGGGCCTTTCTGTGAGCCGAAACTGCTCAGAAAGATAGAGGCGCTCAACGATTCGGGCGAGAAGACGGTGATAAAGACGTGGTCGCGGGCTTCTACTGTTCTCCCCCAGATGATAGGGCACACGATTGCAGTGCATAACGGCAGGAGGCATGTGCCGATTTTTATCACGGAGGCCATGGTGGGCCACAAACTGGCCGAGTTCGCTGCCACCAGAACATACAGGGGCCACGTCGCCAAAGCTAAGGGTCCTGTACAGGCAAGGAAGAAATAGAGCGCGATGAAGGTGAGATCTGTGGCTAAGGATGTGGGCATTTCGCCTCTGAAGGTCCGTCTGGCGATCGATATGGTCAGGGGAAAGAAGGTTGATGAGGCATTGACGCTTCTGGACTTTTCACCCAGGCCCGCGGCCCGGGCGGTAGCCAAGGTGATCAGATCGGCAGCAGCGAATGCGGAGAACAACTACCAGATGTCACCCGCAGACCTGCGGATTACTGACATATACGCTGACAAAGGGCATACGCTCAAGAGGTTCCGGCCTCAGTCAAGAGGCAGAATAAGCCCTATTCTGAAACGGTCTAGTCGCATCACGGTCTACGTTGCGGAAAGGGAGGAGTAGTTTTGGGACAAAAAGTTCATCCTTACGGTTTCAGGCTGGGCGTCAACCAGGATTGGCGTGCCAAATGGTACGCGGGGAAGAACTACGCTCAGTTCCTTCTCGATGACCTGAGGCTACGCCGCGTTGTGGAGGAGAGATGTGCAGGCGGAGCGGTTGCCCGGGTGGAGACGGAACGCTCGGGAGACGAGGTGTATATCACCCTGTACTCGGCGCGCCCGGGTATCCTGATCGGCAGGGGGGGGCAGAACGTGGAAGCATTGAAGTCGGAACTGGAGAAGGTTAGCGGAGATAAGATCAGGCTAACTATCAGGGAGGTCGATCACCCTGAGCTCGAAGCTGTCCTGGTGGCTCGTAGCATAGCAGGACGTCTCGAAGAGAGGATTCCCTTCCGACGGGCCATGAGGCAGGCCTCTTTCCGGACTATGCAGGCGGGGGCTAAGGGAGTGAAGATAATGTGCAGAGGGAGACTCGGCGGGCTCGAGATCGCGAGGACTGAGACCGTTCACCAGGGTCAAATGCCGTTACACAAACTACGTGCCAATATCGATTACGGGGTGGCCGAGGCTCATACGCTGATGGGACGCATCGGAATCAAAGTATGGGTCTACAAGGGCGACATCGTACCCGAAGCGAAGGAGACAAGTGCTTCAACCGAAACGAGTGAAGTACCGCAAGGTACATAGAGGAAGACGGAAGGGCAGTGCCCATAGCGGGGACACCATTGCCTTCGGCGACTTCGCTGTGAGGGCCGAGGAATCCGCGTGGATAACCGCGCGACAGATCGAAGCCGCCCGCCGTGTGATTGTGCGCCATCTGCAGCGCGGGGGCAAGATGTGGATACGGGTTTTCCCGGACAAGGCCGTGACCAAGAAACCAGCCGAAACGAGAATGGGTAGCGGGAAAGGCGCTCCGGAGTACTGGGTGGCCGTGGTTAAGAGAGGCAGAATCCTCTTCGAACTGGCCGGCGTGAAAGAAAACGTGGCAGCCGAGGCGGCGCACTTTGCGTCTTATAAGCTCCCGATAAGCACGAGTTTCGTCACGAGAGAGAGGCACAAAGTTGAAGGCTAGCGAGATTCGCGCTCTACCCGATCAAGAGCTGTTAACGAAGCTGGAAGAGGCCCACGAGGAGCTGTTCAACCTCCGTTTTCGGGTGGCCACCAGACAACTGGAGAATCATCGCGAGATTCCCAGAGTGAAGAAGAGGATTGCCAGGCTGGAGACGATAATGCGGGAAAGGGAGCTTGACATAATAACATGAGTGATCTCGGCAGAAGAAAGGTCAGAGAGGGCTTGGTGGTGAGCGACAAGATGGATAAGACTGTGGTGGTCGCCGTAGAGACCAGAACGGTCCACCCGCTTTACAGAAAGGGCGTCAGAGTCATAAAGAGATACAAGGTCCATGACGAAGGAAACACCTGTAGAACCGGAGACAAGGTGAAGATCACGGAGACCCGCCCCTTATCCAAAGAGAAGAGATGGCGAGTGACACAGATAGTGTCGAAGAAAGAAGCTCGTGAAACCGGACAAGGACAGAAAGAATGATCCAGGCCTATACGAGGCTCAAGATAGCCGATAATACTGGCGCAAAGCAGATCATGTGCATCAATGTGCTTGTTGGCGCCAGGAAGTATGCACGTATAGGCGACATCATTGTAGCCACGGTAAAACGGGCCATACCGCACGGAATGGTTAAGGAGGGCGAAGTGGTGCGGGCTGTCGTTGTGCGTGTGGCGAAGGAGTATCGTCGTCCTGACGGATCGTATATCAGATTTGATGAAAACGCCGCGGTGGTTCTTGGTGATCGTAACAATCCCAAGGGCAGCCGCATTTTCGGCCCAGTGGCCCGAGAGCTCAGAGACAAGAACTTCACCAAGATAATATCGCTGGCGCCGGAGGTCCTCTAAAGTGAGAATCAGAAGAGATGACAATGTGATGATAATTGCCGGCAAGGACCGCGGAAAGAGCGGAAAGGTACGTCGTACCTTTCCTAAGAAGGATAGGGTCGTGGTGGAAGGGCTCAACATCATCAAACGCCATTCGCGAGCTCGCAGGGCTACACGTCAGGCCGGGATAATCGAGCTTGAAGCTCCGATCCATGTATCGAACGTAATGCTGTTATGTGATAAATGCAGCAAACCTACGCGAATCGGCGTCCGCTTTCTCGCAGACGGCAGGAGGGTGCGGGTCTGCAACTCGTGTCAGGAAGTGATCGACTGAGGGTTATGACTGTGAAATCTCGCCTGCAGGAAAGATATTGGTCCGAGGTGGCTCCCCAACTGAAAGCCCAGCTCGGCTATGACAACATAATGCAGTTGCCCAGATTAGAGAAGATCGTGCTCAGCATCGGTTTGGGCGAGGCCATTCAGGACGCCAGAGCTCTTGAGGCAGCCGAGAAAGATCTTGCAGCGATTTCGGGACAGCATCCCGTCACAACAAGGGCGAAGAAGCCCATTGCCGCCTTTAAGCTGCGGGCCGGTATGCCTATAGGAATGATGGTGACCTTGCGAGGCAAGAGAATGTATGATTTCTTTGACAAACTGGTCAGTGTCGTTCTGCCGAGGTTTCGAGATTTCCGCGGAACATCGCCAGATTCCTTCGATGGTCGGGGGAATTACAGCCTGGGAGTAAGAGAACAGACGGTTTTCACCGAAATCGACTACGACAAGGTAGATAAGATTCGTGGGCTTGAGGTAACGATCGTCACTACCGCGCAGAATGACAGTGAAGCCAGAACCTTGCTGGAGTTATTGGGAATGCCGTTCAGGAGAACTTGATATGGCGAAGCTATGTAAGATCGTTAAGTCAAAACGCCCGCCCAAGTACAGGGTGCAGCAACGTAACCGGTGCCAGCTATGCGGTAGGCCCCGCGCCTATATGCGCAAGTTCGCCCTGTGTCGGATTTGCTTTCGTGAGCTTGCCGTCACCGGGGTTATACCCGGAATAAGAAAGTCGAGTTGGTGAGACAGATGACAGTTACTGATCCAATCGCTGATATGTTGACTCGAATACGTAATGCCGTGATGGTAGGTCATGATAGCGTGCTGATACCTTCATCTCAGATGAAGCTATCTATCGCAAAGATCCTTAAGGACGAGGGATTCGTCGACCGCTATGAAGTGCTTAAGGGGAAACCGGAGTCCATGATAAAGGTCCACCTCAAGTACTCGGATGAGCAGCCCGCAATCCTCGGTTTGGAAAGGGTGAGTAAGCCGGGCTTGAGGGTGTATGTGGAAAGACGCAAAATCCCTCGCGTCTACGGGGGCCTGGGTATCGCCATCCTGTCCACTTCCAGGGGTATCATGACGGGACAGGAGGCATGGAGGCAACGCCTTGGCGGTGAAATTCTGTGCTATGTGTGGTAAATCGACTCAGGAGTTGTGAATTATGTCTCGTACAGGACTGCTTCCTATTGCAATACCTCAGGGTACTGAGGTGAAGATCGACGGGAGCGAAGTGATCGTCAAGGGAGGCAAGGGAGAACTCCGGCGTCGATTTCACCCCGACATCTCTATTGCTCTGGAGGACGGGGTCCTGACTGTGAGCCGGCCCACTGACAGCGTAGTTCACCGTTCGCTGCACGGGCTAACCCGGAGCCTACTGGCAAATATGGTCAGGGGAGTGAGCGAGGGCTTCGAAAGGGTGCTGGAGATTAACGGCGTCGGTTACAGAGCGCAGAAGACCGGCGACAAGCTTCAGCTCCAGGTAGGATATAGCAACACTGTGGAATTTGTGCCTCCCCCGGGTGTTAACATCAGCGTTGAGGGGGTGAACCGAGTACGCGTGGCCGGAATCGACAAAGAAGCAGTCGGTGAAGCGGCCGCTCAGATTCGGGCAGTGCGCCCTGCCGATTCTTACAAGGGGAAGGGCATAAAATACGCTGAAGAGCAGCTACATCTAAAGCCCGGCAAGGCGGGTAAGAGAGCCAAGAAATAGCTACCATGAGCAGGAAAGACGCGAAGGCAATCAGAAAGGTACGCCACATTCGGGTGAGGCGAAGAGTGGGCAGTACGGAAACGCGCCCTAGACTGGCAGTCTACCGTAGCCTGAACCACATCTATGCCCAGCTCATCGATGACTCTGTTGGCCGCACTCTTGCCTCGATGAGCACTCTGGACCCTGAGGTGAGAAGCAGGACCGATGGTACGGGGAAGACCAAGAAGGCCGAAACGGTGGGGACCATGCTCGCCGAGAAAGCAACGAGTAGAGGCATTAGGAAAGTGGTTTTTGATCGTGGCGGCTACACATATCACGGTCGGGTGAAGGCCCTGGCTGAGGCCGCCAGGAAGGCCGGACTGGAGTTTTGAGGATAAGCTTATGAAACCAGTTACCAAAGCAAGAGAGAAGAGAACAAAGATCGACGCGACGGACCTGACGCTCGAGGAGAAACTGCTAGGTATCGATCGCGTAACCAAGGTGGTCAAGGGTGGCAGGCATCTGCGGTTCAGAGCTTCGGTAGTGGTGGGTGACGGGCAGGGACGCGTCGGGTTTGGCCTGGCGAAAGCGGCTGCCGTTCCTGAGGCAGTTCGCAAGGCGGGTGCCACGGCACGGAAAGATATGATTGAGGTGCCCGTGAAGGAGGGAACCATCCCTCACGAGATCCTGGCCAAATTCGGAGCTTCGAAGGTCTGGTTGAAGCCGGCGGCGCCCGGCACCGGCTTGATCGTCAACCATACCTCTCGAGCCTTGCTCGAACTGGCAGGGGTTAAGAATGTTCTGGGCAAGTCGCTGGGCGGACCGAGCAAGATCAACGTGGCTAAAGCAACGATGCTCGCCCTGGCCAGCTTGAAGAAGACCGAAGACGAAGAAGTAGTCGACGCAGAGGTTCCAGTTGATGTCGAGTCTCAGGAAGAAGGCGCAGATGAAGCAGAATGAGGTAAGGGGGCCCGGGGGCGCCAAACACAAGAGAAAACGCGTGGGCCGGGGAGACGGTAGCGGGCACGGCACCTACTCGGGGCGAGGCGTGAAAGGACAGAACTCTCGCTCGGGCGGTGGCGTGCGCCTTGGTTTCGAGGGTGGCCAGCTACCTCTGATAAAGCGGCTTCCACATAGAAGAGGTTTTACCAACATCTTCAGGGTCCAGTACAACGTAGTCAACGTGGGGAAGCTGGCGGTTTTTCCGCCGGAAACCGAGGTAACTCCCAGGGAACTGCTGCAGGCGGGGTTGATCGGAACCGTTGATCGGCCGACCAAGATCCTCGGCCACGGCGATATCCGACACGCGCTGGTGGTTGCGGCAAGCAAGTTCTCTTCATCCGCCGAGCAGAAGATCGTCGCTGCGGGAGGTACGACAAAGCAGGCTTAGCATGCAGCACAGAAGAACCCAACCACGCCTCATCCAGGCAATGATGGACACATGGAAGTTGCCTGATCTGAGGAAGAAGATTCTGTTCACACTGGGCATGCTCGTGGTCTTTCGCTTTCTGGCTCAGGTTCCATTGCCTGTAGTGGACCTCGATGCCTTACAGGAGCTGTTCAGGGATGTCCCCCTCATCGGCATGATCGACCTCTTCAGCGGCGGGGCTATGTCCAGTTTCAGTGTGGTCGCCACGGGCATCTACCCCTATATCACCGCTTCCATCATCATGCAGTTGCTGGTACCGGTTATCCCCAGGCTCCAGGCCATATCCCGGGAGGGAGAGTTCGGCAGACAAAGGATAAACCGGATTACCCACATGCTTACTGTGCCGCTGGCAGCGCTTCAAGGCTACGGCATGATTACGATTCTGGCTGCTGAAGGCGTTATGCTGCCCATCGGGCCCCTGGCCACAGCAACGACAGTGACCACGCTGGTTGCCGGCACGATGTTCCTGGTCTGGCTCGGCGAGTTGATTACCGAGCGCGGTATCGGAAACGGGATATCCATCATAATCTTCGGTGGTATCGTCGCCAGCCTACCGGAGATGATCGGTCGTGGCTTCATAGCCGCCGACGATCCCGAAGGATTGACCGCCTTCATCATACTCGCCCTTGCTACGCTGGTGCTTATCGTCATCTTCGTTGAGGCTCATAGGCGTATTCCTGTGCAGTACGCTCGGAGCACTTTCCGCAGCGGCCGGATGTACCGGCAATCGGGGTCGACTTACATACCGTTGCGTGTCAACACCGCCGGGATGATACCGATCATCTTCGCCCTGGCCATGATGCAGCTTCCCGGCACCATCGCGAGATTCGTCGGGGGCGCGGAGGGCACAGGCTTCTGGGCCACGGTATACACCATGTTTCAACCTGACACCTGGCTCTACCAGGGATTCTACTTCGCCCTGGTGATTGGCTTTGCTTTCTTCTATACGATGGTCATATTCGAGCAGATGAACCTGCCGCAGACTCTGCAGCAGCAGAGCGGCTTCATACCGGGGGTGCGGCCCGGAAAGACAACCGCTGATTACCTGAACAGGGTCATCAGGCGCATTACCTTCGGTGGTGCCCTCTTCCTGGCTCTGGTAGCCGTCTTGCCGTTCCTGGCTCAGCAGGTTACCGGAGTGACAGTGATCGTGATCGAGAGTACCGCCATGCTCATAGCTGTCGGCGTGGCTCTCGATACCATGAAGCAGCTGGAGTCTCAGTTGACCATGCGCCGGTACGAGGGTTTCCTGAAGTAATGTATATAGTCATGCTGGGGGCTCCGGGGGCCGGGAAGGGAACCCAGGCGGAGATCCTCGCTCGCGAGACAGGGTTACCTCACATAGCTTCCGGCGACCTGTTCCGCCAGGCGCTCGAGCGGGGAACCGAGGAGGGCCTCAGGGCCAAGACCTATATGGACAAGGGAGAACTGGTGCCGGACGAGATAACCATCAGCATGATTCTCCAGAGAGTCGACAGCCCCGACTGTGCAGAGGGATGTCTCCTTGACGGGTTTCCCCGCACTCTACCTCAGGCCGAAGCGCTGGACAGGGCCTTTGAGCAGAGAGGAAAGGATATCGACAGGGCAATATACATTCAAGTGCCTGAGGAGGAACTGGTCAAACGCCTGAGCGGCCGATGGCTTTGTCGCAGTTGCCAGACGTCGTATCACGTGATAACCTCACCACCCGAGACACCCGGGAAGTGCGATAAGTGCGGTGGTGAGTTATATCAGCGTTCAGACGATAAGAAGGAGACAGTACAGGACCGACTGAGAGTCTTCTTTGCTCAGACCATGCCCATTCTGGATTACTATAAGAAACAGAGCAAGCTGATCACGGTGAACGGGAATCTGGACATACAGGGGGTAGCCGGCGAGATAATCTCTGCACTCCAAGCGCCGATGTCGCGCTGAGAGCGAGCTGGGGAGACCATGGGGGTTCCTCCGAAGGTGCGCTGCCGATACAGGCTGAACAGAATGTTAATCATAAAGTCTACTGAGGAGATAGCCATCATGCGCAAGTGCGGCAGGATTCTCGCTGCTATCCTGGACAGACTACGAGCGGAGATCAGATCCGGGATCAAGACCGACTATCTGGACACGATAGTGGCCGAAGAGTCCGAGAGACGGGGGGTCATTCCGTCCTTCAAGAATTACCGCGGCTTTCCAGCCAACCTATGTGTCTCGGTGAACGATGAGATAGTCCACGGAATCCCCGGCGCACGCATACTGGAGGAAGGAGACATCGTCTCTGTGGACGTAGGAGCAAGACTCGACGGCTTTCATACTGATGCTGCCATAACCGTGGGTCTGGGACAGATAGGCAGAGAGGCAGAGGAGCTGATATCGGCTACAGAAGTCGCTCTGAAGGCAGGCATCGCGCAGGCCAGGTGCGGGGTATCGCTGACGAATATCTCCTCTGCGATACAGCATTACGTTGAGTCCAGAGGGTTTTCTGTGGTTAGAGAATACACCGGGCATGGATTGGGCCGGGAGCTTCACGAAGACCCCCAAGTGCCCAATTTTGTGGCTGGGAAGGACCTCTTGCTCCGTAGAGGTATGACTCTCGCTATCGAGCCCATGGTTAATGCCGGCGACTGGCGCACCAAGGTTGCGCCCAACCAGTGGACGGTACAGACTGCCGACGGGAGTCTGTCGGCGCATTTTGAACATACCATTGCCATAGGCGACGATGAGGCTGAGATACTCGCCTAGCCAGGTGTTGATCAAGGATGGCCAAGAAAGAAAGGATAGAGGTTGAGGGCAGGGTGAACACAGTCTTGCCCAACACCATGTTCCGGGTTGAGTTGCCCAACGGACACCAGGTATTGGCCCACATTTCGGGCAAGATGAGGAAGCATTACATTAAGATTCTGCCCGGGGACAGGGTCCTGGTGGAGCTTTCCCCCTATGATCTGAGCCGGGGCCGGATCACTTATCGGCTCAAGTAGTTTGACAGGTAGCGTGAGAAGGTTTATCATTACAAGGTTTGCCTCAGCGACAGGTGACGAGAGATGAAAGTAAGAGCTTCGGTGAAGCCGATATGCAGAAAGTGCAAGGTCATCAGACGAGCCGGCGTGGTCAGGGTCATCTGCGAGAACCCGAAGCACAAGCAGAGGCAAGGGTAGAATCGGTGGTCCTGGCCGCGAGAAATGGGTACCGCGATGATACCGGACGACTGCAATCGACTCGGGATGTGGTAGTAGGAGCGTGTCAGGGAAACGGAGACTGGAATATCGGAGGTTAAAGGATAAGGACAATGGCACGGATCGCAGGCATAGATCTTCCTAAGGATAAGCCGATCGGGGTTGCGCTACAGCGCATCTACGGCATCGGTACGACATCAAGCCGTCGCATCCTGTCCGGGGTCGGTACCGATCCCGGAATCAGAGTCAAGGACCTCGATGAGGAACAGGTTGCGGGGATCAGAGAGGCGGTTGAAAAGCAGTATAGAGTGGAAGGCGACCTCAGGAGAGAGGTGCAGTCGGACATAAAGCGGCTGATCGAGATCGGGTCGTATCGCGGCCTGAGGCATCGCATGAAGCTACCGGCGCATGGACAGAGAACGCGTACCAACGCGAGGACCAAGAGAGGCCCTAAGAAGACGGTGGCCGGTCGTGGGCAGAGACGCGGTATAGCTAAGAAGTAAGGAGCGGGTCATAACAAATGCCAAAGAAGAAGAAGGTTCGCAAGGTCCATAAGAAGGTTAGCGAAGGGAAGGCCTATATCCAGTCGACTTTCAACAACACGTCGATTTCGATTACCGACATGCATGGCAATGTCATCGCGTGGGGTAGCTCCGGGACCGCCGGATTCAAGGGTTCGAGAAAGGGTACCGCATACGCTGCCCAGTTAGCCGCGAGAGATGCTGCACACCGTGCCACGGCCGACGGCATGCGTCGTGTCGAGGTGTATATCAAGGGTCCGGGCAGCGGACGTGAAGCGGCTATCCGGGCCCTGCAGGCTTCTGGAATTACAGTCACTGCCATCAGAGACGTGACGCCCATCCCGCACAATGGCTGCCGACCGCGAGGGAGGAGAAGAGTATAATATGGCGCGTTATACCGGCCCGGTCTGCAGGCGTTGCCGCCGCCTCGGAGACAAGTTGATGCTCAAAGGCGAAAGGTGCGCCACACCCAAATGCCCTGTGGAGAAGAGGAACGTACCCCCCGGTGGACAGCCCCGCGGCCGAAGGCGTACGGTGATTTCCGATCGCGGGCTTCAGTTGCGAGAGAAACAAAAGGTCCGCTGGAGCTACGGGGTCCTGGAGCGGCAATTTCGCAGGTTCTATGCTGAGGCCAGGAAAGGGCCCAGCACCGCGGGTGAGAACCTGCTTGCATTGTTAGAGAGGAGACTGGACAACGTCGTGTACCGGCTGGGCTTCGCCGATTCCCGCGCTCAAGCCAGACAGATAGTGCGGCACGGTCATATACTGGTCAACGACAAGAAGACCGATATCCCCTCCTTCCTGGTAAAGGCGGGAGACGTCATTAAGTGGCGGGAGGCCAGCATAAAGACCGAACACTATAAGAGGGTAGCTGAGGAAATTGAAGAGGCTTCAGTTCCCAGTTGGCTGAGTCTGGACAAAGAAAGCATGACGGGCAAGGTGTTGAATCTTCCCGGCAAGGACGACATTGAGGCCGTCTTTGATGAGAAGGCGGTTGTCGAGTTCTACTCGAGGTAAGCTATGGCCGCATTGTCTATCCCGACCGTAACTTGTGTAGAAGGTACCAGCAGCTATGGTCGTTTTGCGGCTGAGCCTTTAGAGCCGGGATTCGGCACTACACTCGGGAACACCTTGCGTCGGGTACTTCTCAGCTCTCTACCCGGCGCCGCGGTGACATGGGTCAAGATCGATGGCATTCACCATGAGTTCTCTCCTATTCCCGAGGTCAAAGAGGACGTCATGGAGTTCCTGATGAATGTCAAGCAAATCCGACTCCAGCCTCTTTCTGATCAGCCCGGGCAGTTGGTTCTCGAGGCGGAAGGCGAAGGCGAGGTCTGCGCCGGCGATATCACGCCATCGGCTGACTTCCGCATTGCCAATCCCCAGCATTATCTGGCCGCGCTGGACTCCCCTCAAGCCAGGCTCCGGGTCGAGTTGAACGTGGAGCTTGGGAAAGGCTACGTACAGGCTAAATCAACCGACGGTCTGCCGGTAGGAGCGCTGCCGATAGACGCCATCTTCACCCCGGTGCGGAAGGTGAACTTCTCGGTGGAATCGATCAGGCCCGGTCAGGAGGAAAGCCAGGAAAGACTGATCCTGGAGATCTGGACGGATGCTACCATTTTCCCCTGGGATGCACTAAGTCAGAGTGCCGTAGTCTTGATCAACCAGTTCTGCGCTTTCAGGGACCTCGAGGTTCCGATGGCGCAGGATGTCCCTGTTCTGCCCGAACAATATGACACCCCGCTGGAAGAACTCGGTCTGTCAACCCGCTCCTATAACAGCCTGAAGAGAGCGGGCATATTCACACTGGGACAGCTGATGGAGAAGAGCAGGGAGGGTTTGCCGCCGTTGCCCGGTCTCGGGACGAAGTCCCGGACAGAAGTGGAGGAGTTGATAACGAAACTGGGTTCACCTGCTGGCGGTAAGAAGGCAGAATGAGACACAAATTAGCAGGGCGAAAACTGGGTAGGAGGACGGAACACAGATGGGCCTTGTATCGCAATCAGGTCACCGCGCTTCTGGCTCACGAGAAGATCACGACCACGGAGGCTAAAGCCAAAGAGGTGCGCAGTTTGGCAGAGAAGATGATCACTCTGGGCAAGGATGGCAGCCTGGCGTCGCGACGCGAAGCTCTGGCCTTCATCAGCGATAAGAATGTAGTGGACAAGCTATTCGCCGAGATTGCTCCGGCCTATGCGCAGCGTAAAGGGGGTTATACCAGACTGCTGAAGCTGGGGCCTCGCCCCGGAGACAATGCGCCTATGGTTCGAATTGAACTGGTTCAGTAAGTTTGTCTTACTCGTCGAATATGACGGCACAGAATACCATGGCTTTCAATGGCAACCTGGATGCCCCACCATTCAAGACGAGCTTGAGCAGGCGATAAGACGCCTCTGCGGGGACAGCAGCCGGGTTGTCGGCGCAAGTAGGACTGACGCCGGTGTGCATGCCAAGGGGCAAGTGGTGAGTTTCTGGGCGAGATCTAGGCTGGATACTGTGACGCTAGTGAGAGCATTGAATCATCATCTACCCGGGGACATCGCGGTCAAAGCGGCTTACAGAGCCAGCGATGACTTCAGTGTTCGGGGCCATGCTGTGAGCAGGGAGTACCGCTATCACATTCTCAATCGCAATACCCGCTCGCCGCTCTACCGGAGGTTTTCGCTGTTTGTGCCCAGGATACTCGACATAGACAGGATGAATGAGGCTTGTCGTCTTATACAGGGTGAACATGACTTCGCCTCGTTTGCCAGTGCATTTGACGGGAGCAAGAGCACCGTCCGAAATGTTCGTGAAGCGGTAGTCGAGAGGAAGAGAGAGTTTGCCGTTTTTCGCATGGTGGCTGATTCCTTCTTGCCTCACCAGGTGCGAAGCACGATCGGTCTTCTAATCAGGATGGGTCTAGGTAAGACAGGCATCGAGGAGTTCGGTGATATAATGGAGAGAAAGGTCCTGGGTCTGGCTGGTCCCGTAGCCCCCGCGTACGGCCTATTCCTTATGAATGTCAACTATGCCGAGCCTTTAGGGAGCTGCGCCCCGTCTGACCGTAGTGAATGAGATGAAAACATATAGTCCAAAAGCCAAAGACATTAGCAGGGAGTGGTGGGTGATCGACGCCACCGATAAGACCCTTGGGCGAATGGCGGTGCAGGTAGCCCGCCTGCTTATGGGAAAGCACAAACCGACGTATGCTTCTCACATGGATACCGGCGATTACGTTGTGGTGATTAACGCTGCCAGAGCGAGGGTGACCGGAAAGAAGGCGAAGCAGAAGCTCTATCATAGACACTCCGGATATCCGGGAGGGTTGAAGAGCCTGAGCTTCGAGGAATTGTTCAGCCGCGATCCCGCCCGGGTGGTTGAACTCTCGGTCAGAGGCATGCTTCCTCATAATAGCCTTGGCCGAGCCATGCTTAAGAAACTGAAGGTCTACGCGGGGGATGATCATCCCCACGAAGCTCAGACCTCCGCCTATACCCGTGATACTGAACGCGTTGAAAAGGCAGAGTCTCCCAAATCACGGAGCGTCTCTGCCATAACCGGGCGCGAACAAAGGAAAGGTGACGAATCATGAGCGAGGAAAGCTACGTTTGGGGAACCGGCAGACGCAAATGCGCTATAGCCGAGGTTAGGCTTATGCCCGGGGATGGGGATATAATAGTCAATGAGAAGCCCTATCAAGAGGCGTTCACACGCCCCGAGTACCGCCGCATGATCGAGCATCCTTTTGTGGCAACCGATACGGTGGGCAAGTTCCGCGTGAGGGCGAAGGTGCATGGCGGTGGCCTCACTGGCCAGGCCGAAGCGATCCGTCACGGCATAGCCCGGGCACTGTCCAAAGAAAATGAGCTGTTCAAGCCTGTGTTGCGCAAAGAGGGCCTGCTCACGCGGGATGCCAGGGTCAAGGAACGTAAGAAATACGGACTCAAGCGGGCGCGCAAGGCACCTCAATACACCAAGCGCTAGTTTCAGCAGCCTATGAGTCCCCTCTATGAAGCAGTCTTCACGGACTAGCCGTTGCTCTACCAGCGCAAAGTAGCTATAATAGTGCTTTGTTGGGGATTCGTCTAGCGGTAGGACGACTGACTCTGGATCAGTTAGGCCAGGTTCGAATCCTGGATCCCCAGTTCGTGTGGCGCATTCGTCTAGAGGCCTAGGACACCTCCCTCTCAAGGAGGAGATCACGGGTTCGAATCCCGTATGCGCTACCAATGACGGTTTTGCCCCCTGGTTATAAGAAAAATTGCGGAGCCAGGGGGCTTGTTCTTGCCCATTTGTCAATAATCTGCCAATAGCGTTTCTCGGCTACCCGATCCTCGCTCTCGGTATGGAGCATCCTGTCCGAGGCCAACCGTGTGAAGATTTGACATTTGTTCTGGTTGACTATAGAATAAGTTCGGGCGAGTAAATCGGGTGGCCGCCCTGGAGGCAGTTTGCCAGGGAGGAAAGTCCGAGCTCCGCCGAGCAGGGTGCTGGGTAACGCCCAGGAGGGGTGACCCTACGGAAAGTGCCACAGAAACATACCGCCAGCGGACTTGATAGCATCGGGGCGTCGGTAAGGGTGAAATGGTGAGGTAAGAGCTCACCAGCAGCCAGGAGACTGGCTGGCTGGGCAAACCCCACCCGGAGCAAGACCGAATAAGAGGACTCAACCGCTCGAAGCCTCAGGGTTATCGGGTGAGTGCAAGGCGCTCGGCCGAAGTCCTCGGGTTGGTCGCTTGACCCTGGTGGCAACACCCGGGCTAGATGGATGGTCACCGCCCCGGTGCAACCGGGACACAGAACTCGGCTTACAGATTTGCTCGCCCGAAATTTCTTCGCTTGCCCATGTGCTGCACAGGACAGGGATGAGGCTTTAACCTTGAGCAGGGCATCACTTAAGGCAGTATTAAGGGCAGAATGCTATCCCAGCAGCCATAGGCAGGCTTGTTAAATCGGACCTTCGGGCATAGACTAATAGGATATGGACGGTATCCCCCCCCAGCTTCGTGATTTTGTTCTCTTTTGTGCCCAGAGGCGAAGCCCGGAATGGCCTGCTATCTATGACGAGATGACCAGAGTAGCGGGACGCAGGTTGTTCGAGGGTCTAGGATACCGGGAGCTCAGGCAGTTGGGGTTGTCCTTCTCGTTGTCCAACGCGGACAAGACCATTCAACTGGTAAAACAAGTTACCTCGCAGAGTCCTTAGCGCGAAGGGGTTAGCATCCCTTTGTGCCGGTATCCGGGATATTCCGGCATCGGGTCTTGTCCGTACAATGAGGCCTGCCATGCGAATAGCCGTGCTCGCTGATACTCATGCCAGTCAGCTTGGTCAACTCCCCGCGAAACTAGTCCATCTATTGTCCACGGTAGATATGATAATCCACGCCGGAGACTTCACCGAAGTCCAGGTGTTGAACGAACTGAAACAGGTGAAGAGGGTCAAGGCAGTTCGGGGCAATATGGATTCAGCGGAATTGAGGACGACGCTTCCAGTAAAGGAAGTGCTGGAAATCGGAAATACCAGGATCGGCATAACCCATGGCTCTGGTAGCCCATGGGGAATAGAGGAGAGGGTGCGGGAGGTCTTCGAAGGCGATCAAGTCGATGTCATCGCCTACGGACATTCTCACCGGGCTCAAAACGAGGTCATCCACGGCATCCTCTTTTTCAACCCTGGAAGGGGCGCGGATTCGTTCGGCATCCTCACAATCGACGAAGGGATAAGAGGTGAGATAGTCCAGTGCGGGGAGTGAAGTCCTGTTCTACCGTGTTATCACGATGCAGCCGTAGCCCACGACCCGGGAGAAATCCCCGCTGGTGTCCCCGCTGGTAGCGTACTTCAGCAGACTGGCTTTTGTCGCTTTCCGCTCCTTTGCTGCTACGATCACGGAAGCCACCGGACCGTACCCGCACATGGTACAGTTGAGCTGTTCACACCGGGCATATAGCTCTTTCTCATCGAGGTCGACTATAGCCTGTATGAGCGCAGCATCCTTCTCCATGGCTACCGGGTGCGGCTCATAATGAGTGAAATCGCTGCTCGCTATCATGATCGGGTTGCCTTCGGGCTGTGCGATAGACTTACCTACAGCCCGGGCGGTCTCGATGTCCTGGGCCAGCATGGCTATGGGCACGGTCTTGATGCTTGTATAGAGGTGCTGAAGCCACGGCAGCTGCACTTCGACACTGTGCTCATGGGTGTGGGCAGTCTCGTCAGCCTCGACCACATCACCCACAAGCCTCCGAGCAAACGCTTCATCCACCTCGACTTCGCCTAGAGGCGTATGCCACACAGGCCCTGCCCACACTGAGACCGGATACCCATGCCCGGTGTGGTTAGGACCGATTATTACTGCGCAATCAGGGATCCCGTCATCGGCAAGCTCCTTGTAGCCATGAGCTGCTACCGGCCCGGAGTAATAGTAGCCGGCATGAGGAGCAACGATACCAAGGATTTCCCTGGGCCCCTGACTATTCACCCGGGGAACTACTCCCGGCCCGAGCTCATGCTTGTAGCACCATTCGATCTGCTCTATTAGTGCTTCGGCAGTGCCAGCGTAGAACATTCCGGAGACAGCAGGCCTTCTCGCCCTCATTATATCCCCCGGCAAGCCGCGGTCACTCTTTGGGCGCCCTCTTCGCCCTCTTACGGGCCCTCTTCGGGGCCTCCCTGTCCTTTCGCCCGGTCTTCTCCTTGCGCTCTTGTGCGGGTGTCGTTGTCTCCACCGCAGCCTGGTCGCGATGCCACCGGTGTAGCTCATCCAGGGCCGGCGGGAAAACGCTGAACACCTCTATGTCGGCCGGGAACTGCACCGAGTGTCCCTCTCTGATAAATAGAAGCCCGGCCTCGTCTTCCGCGAGTGTCTCGCTCAGCGTCCTGGCCATGAGTTCATGTCTCTTCTTCGCCGCCTCAAGATAGAACTCGAAAACCGTCCTCTCGACCTTCTCACTGATAAAGCCGAGCATCAGGCATCTCTGCCAGTCCATGACTTCCTCAAGCAGTTCTCTCTCTTCGATCGGTTCGAAAGTGGCCCCGTTATCACAGCAGGTCCTGGCGATCTCGTAGCTGCTCTGGTTCAACCTCTGGACAGCCTTAATACCCTCCTCGCCAGCCTGGAACACGGATTCATGGTAGACCCGGTTCACCCTACCGATCTTCGAGGTCAAATTACTCAGATGCTCTGCTACCTGTCGCCAATAACGGGCGTGTTTCTCCTTGTACTCATCTGGTGCCGCGTCGCTTGTATATATGAGAGGGACGAGGTAGAGCTTCTTCCCCCTTCTAAAACGTTCAGCTTCAGGTTTGTGGATTTTGCCCAATTGCTCAGACATGGATATCTGCCTCCGAACAAACTCTATTACGCTCTCAATGCACCGTGCGCGGGCGTCACCGACAAGGAGTGGAGCGTGCCACCACCGCTACTCGCCAGTCTCTCCTTCCGTTCCCCAGTGTTGCATCATCTCCTTCACCCTCTGGGCAAGCTCAGCATCCTCCTTGAGACGTTTGGTAAACACCGGACAGCTTTGAAGAATCATGTCCTGGCTCAGCGAGGCCATACTTTCCAGCAGGCGCTCGAGTTCGCCTCTGGCCTGTTCAGCGAGACCTGTCCCCTCCATCGCCATCCGGAACTGCTCCATGTGCTCCGCACTGACCTGGACCGGAGTCAAACAGTTCTTATACCAGGGACACTCCCGGCATCTGACAAGCGCCTGCACTTCATCCAAGATATCGCCCATCTTCCGTTCTGCCAGTCTTCCCAATTCTAACACTTCCTATCTTTGCAAGGAAACTCGGCCCGGTTAGCCGCCTTCTTCTTGACTGGCTGGTTCCCTGTGCTATAATGGGCTGGCGCCAGTGACCGCAGGTACCCTAGGGGGTTTAAATGATCCGCCTGCCTAGGCCGGGTTTAACCCTGTGTCGACTGGCACGGGGGTTTTTTTGTGCGCTGCGGATCCTCGGAGTAAGGAACTAGAGAGGGTAAACATGTTAAGAGAGAAGAAGACGCAAATCGTAGACGTACTGGCTGATCAGTTATCGCAGAGCGCCATCATAATCTCCACCAACTACCAGGGTCTGGTCGCCAAGCAGATGGAGGAACTGCGTAGCACTCTGCGAAAGGCAAATATCGAGTACCACGTGGTGAAGAACACACTGTTACACCGGGCCGCGGACAAAGCAGGCAAGCCACAGATTATGGCCATAGTTGAAGGGCCGGTGGCCCTTGCCTTCGGCCAGGATGATGTAGCCGCCGCAGCCAGGGTGCTCAACCAGTACGTCAAGTCCGGGGCCTCGTCGCTCGAGATTAGAGGAGCGTTACTGGGCGAGCGTGTACTGCGTCCGGAGGAAGTGGTCGGTCTGGCCAGTCTGCCTTCCAGGGAAGTTCTCGTTGCTCGGTTGATCGGGCAGTTACAGGCGCCTGTAGGAGCTTTACATAACGTCCTCAACTCGCCTTTACGGGGACTGTTATACGTGTTACAGAGCAGGATGCAGACCACCAGTACAGGATAAAGGAGGAAACCATGCCACCAGAGGAATCAGAGAAGGAAGCTACTGAAGAACAGGTAAAGAAAGCACCAAGGGCAAAGAAAGAAGCAAAGGAAGAGGCCCCAGAGGCCCAGGAGGCTCCGAAGGCCAAGGCAACCTCAAAGAAGGCGTCCAAGGGATTGACCAAGGACGAGATCATTGCCGCCATCAAGGGAATGTCGGTACTTGATCTGGCTGATCTGGTCAAGAGCCTGGAAGAGGAGTTCGGGGTGAGTGCTGCCACCGTTGCGCCGGTGGCTGCAGCGCCGGCGGCCGCCGCTGAACCCGAAGAAGGCCCCCCGGCCGAAGACCAAACAGAGTTCACCGTAACCCTGAAGAGCTTCGGCGAAAAGAAGATCGAGGTTATCAAGGCAGTACGTGAGGTAACCACTTTGGGACTGAAGCAGGCCAAGGATTTGGTGGAAGCTGTTCCGCAGGTAGTGAAAGAGGGCGTTCCCAAGGAAGAGGCCGAGACAGCAAAGCAGAAGCTGGAGGCGGCAGGAGCCACCGTAGAGGTTAAGTAGAGTTCGGCGAAAGCCCTCCGCGCTTCTGAGGAGGGATGGTTAACATGCCGGGGGTCGCGCAGCAAGCTGTCCTAGCTATGGGGGGATTCTTCGTCCTCCTGGGCATCATCCTCATCATCTGGAACCGGAGGGAGAAGAAGAGATATTACGATTCCATCTTGCTGACTCACAGAGATATAAAGGAGTCCCTGACCCACGATCCGGAGCGCTCCTGGCTGAGCGCCTGGCACATAGGAGGCACAGTTTCCTTTATAGTCGGCATTGCGCTACTGGTGCTTGGCGGGGTCTTATGGCTCATCGGGCGCTAAGGCCCTACAAGCACCTAGCGGTCAACACGCTCGGCACCGAGCCTGGCGGCGACCTCCTTCAGTGATACCCTGCCCGCAGACAAGACCATCCGTAGCGCGTCATCGATCGGTATGTTCGTTCGGACAATGTCGCGCTCTCTTACAATCTCCATATAGCCCGACGTCGGATTAGGTGAAGTCGGTATGAACACAGTGATCAGCGTCTCACCGGACTCACAGCGTGATTCGCTCGTCACGAACCCGATAACCCACATTCCCGCTTTCGGGAACTCCACGAGTACCACCTGGATGAACCCGGACTCGCGAGGTCTGGCGAAGGCCTCCATTATCTGCTTGACACTCGAGTAGATATACCGAAACACCGGCACTCTCGCCAGTAGAGACTCCCCATAGCCCACAAGCCTCTTCCCAACAATGCTGGTCGCTATGACCCCTGCCAGATAGATCAAGACGACGGTTAGGGCAAAACCGAGGCCGGGCACGGTGTACCCAAACAGGTATTCCGCGGCAGGCTGTAGAATGCCGTCGATATAGAAAAAGAGCCAGCGCAGTATCAATATGGCGGCGGCAATAGGCACGATAACGAGGATTCCCGCGAGGAACTGCTTTCTCAATCCCTTACCTATCCGACTCGCAGATATCCCCCTGCCATGCTTCACTTCTCTGACCTCCTTAGCACACGGGATCAACTCAGCATCTACCGGTAACCGTCAGCAACCATTTTAGCACTCTGGATCGTCTGCGAGAAGCAGACCGAAGTATCGCATCGAATCGACAACCGGGCTCGTCCCACCAGGCGACCATGCCCGACGTTGTCTGTAGCCGACTGGTCCAAGCTCCGTCCGCTCCGGCAATGCTACAGGGCAGGACATCATTCATCTACGTGGACGCGGTGTTGGTGGTTCGCATGACGTCAACCACGCGTAGGCGGGCGCTCGCAGGGGCATCCCTGCGCAGGAGACCGGCCGTCTCCGATGCCTGAAGGTCGTTGCAGGGTTAGGTTATCTCCTTATGCCGATACTGGAGAGCTTCTGCCATGTGGTGCGTCTTGATGATGTCGCTGTGCTCCAGGTCGGCGACGGTGCGCGAGAGCTTGAGGATTCGGTGAAAGGCACGGCCTGTTAGATGAAGCTGCTTCATCGCGGAGCGAAGAAGACCCTGCGCAGCCGGTTCCACCACGCAGAATTCCTTCACCTCCTTGGGCGTCATATCGGCATTGCATCGTAGCCTGGTTCCTCCAAAGCGCTCCACCTGTATTTCGTGTGCGGCTTTCACTCTGGCCCTCACCCTATCGGCAGCCTCCACAGGCCTGTCCTCGGTGAGCTTTTCATAGTCGACGTGGGGCACGTCCACGAAGATATCGATCCGGTCCAGCAGGGGGCCGCTGATTCTCTTGTGATACCGGGAGATCTCAGCTGGCGAGCATTTGCATTCCTTGACCGGGTCACCGTAATACCCACACGGGCAAGGATTCATGGCGGCAACCAGCATGAAGCTAGCAGGGAAAGTAACACTGCCCTGGACACGGCTCACAGTAACGGTTCTGTCTTCCATCGGTTGACGCAGTGACTCCAGCGTGACGTGTCCGAACTCAGCGAATTCGTCCAGGAAGAGTACCCCGTGATGTCCGAGGCTTATCTCACCGGGCCGCGGCCACTGCCCCCCTCCCACCAGGCCGGCATGGGAGACCGTATAGTGAGGAGCGCGAAACGGGCGCCGTGAGACGATAGGCGTGTCTTGCGGCAGCAATCCGGTGACGCTGTAGATCTTGGTCACTTCTATGGCTTCCTCCATGGTCAGCAGGGGCAGTATCGAGGGCAACGAGCGGGCGAGCATAGTCTTGCCGCTTCCCGGCGGTCCGCACATAAGCAGATTGTGTCTTCCAGATGCTGCTACCTCAAGCGCACGCTTGGCGTGCTCCTGTCCCTTGATATAAAGAAGGTCGAAGGCGTACTCCGGGCTGAAGCCTTCTTGCCAATCTGCCCGATCCTGGTACTCGGCAATCACGGCACCATCCTGAAGGTGAGCTACAAGCTGTGCCAGCGATTCGACAGGGAACATCTGAATGCCATCAACAAGCGAAGCTTCCCTCGCGTCGTCGCCCGGCACAAATACGGTGCACAGCCCTTTATCTTTGGCCAGGGCCACCATAGGTAGTACTCCATGCGTATGACGTAGCTTTCCGTCGAGAGAAAGCTCTCCCAGGAAGATGCTATGCGAAACGTCAGCGTCCAGTTGCTCTGAACTGATCAAAATGCCTATGGCTATGGACAGATCGTAGGCAGGGCCTTCCTTCTTCAAGTCTGCCGGAGCCAGGTTGACGGTGATGCGCCGGTTGGGGAATTTGTAGAACGAATTCCTTATCGCCGACCTCACCCTTTCCCTCGCCTCCTGAACCGCCTTGTCAGGCAGCCCCACGATGGTAAAAGATGGTAGGCCCGGCGATATATCGACTTCTACCTCCACCACCGCTCCCTCCAGACCGACTACGGCAGCGCTCTTCACCTTTGCTAGCATCTTGATATTCGCCTTTCGTCCGCAGGCCGGGCTCAGCCTTCCTCGCTCAGTGCTTGCTCGATCTTCCTGATCAGCTCTCTGTTCTCTTCGTCAGTGAGCATCAGATTGCCTTCCAACCTGCGAATATAATCGTCGATTTCAGTAGAGCGAGACCTCGCTCTGGCCAGTTTCTCGTTTTGGTCCTGAATCTCCCGGTCCAGATCGCTAAGATCCATCTTGAGGTTCAGCCTGTCATTCAAGAAGAGAAGCGCCTTCTTCTTGGCCTGGGGGTCTTCAGTTGCCACCAGGTAGAAGGGTATCGGTATCCAGAGGCTCACACCCGGGATGCGCCGCCCGTGTGCTATCCACAACAGATAGGAATTCAACGTCGGCCGCTGACCGGGCGGAGTCTGATAATCCATGTCTGTGACCAGGTCATATTGGCTCAGGCCTTCCTTCGCTTCTGCCGAGTTGGC
>PWRA01000066.1 GCA_003556385.1 Dehalococcoidia bacterium
CTCGTACACCCACTCGGCAGTGGGATGGGAATGAGTTCCACTTAGTACCCTCAGAATAGACTCTCGTTGTCTTGACGTCCTGTTCATCTTCTAGCATCTATGATAATGATAATCACTATCATGATAGCACATGATCTTTGTTTTGTCAAAAACCCGCTAGCGCGGCCTGGTCTAAGTACGTGGTCATTCTCGGCACGGGTGGCGGCGAGCCCGTGCACTTGACATGAACTGAACTGGGGCTCTATACTGGTATGTAATCGACAAACTGTTTCATTTGCAATAGGCCATGAGATTTACAGCCAACAGGATTGCGGGAATTCTGAGAGAGCACGGGCATAAGCTTACGCCCCAGCGTCACGCCATTCTTAGAGTCATGGCCGCTACCCACGATCACCTGACACCGGAGGCCATACACGAAAAGGCCCGTTCGAGTAAGCCTGAGATCGGCCTGATTACGGTCTACCGCACTTTGAGCCTGCTGAGCGATCTGAAGCTGGTGTGTCGTGTACACGCGCCCAATGGATGCCGCGGATACATGATGCGGAGGCCGGCAGAGCACCACCATCATGTAGTGTGTTCCGGGTGCGACAGGGTGGTCGATTTCCGCGGTTGCCATCTGGCCGACCTTGAGCAGGAGGTTTTGGAGGAGACGGGGTTTGACATTAACGGGCACTTGCTGGAGTTCTACGGCCTCTGTCCCGATTGCAGCGCGGCTGCCCCTGCATAGAACGGTTCTTCTCCGGGAGGTTCGAAGACAGTATTTAAGGTTGATGTGATCGGTGCTCCTATCTTGTTAAGGGTGCCGAACCGATTATGTGAGCCATGAGGAGGAGGCTTGATATGACGAAAGGCATTGATAAGAGGATCCTGCTGGCGGCAGGAGGAGTGGTTGTCTTTGTCGTGCTTCTGCTGGTATTGCCCGTTCCGGGCGGATCTGGAGGGGACGACGACGACAGGCTGGTCGTCGCTGCGAGCATCGTTCCGCAGGCCGGATTTGTCGAGGCGGTTGGCGGCGACAAGGTGGAGGTAGTTGTTATGGTGCCACCGGGGTACTCGCCTCACCTTTATATAGATGACCCTCACTTGATGCGTGAGTTGTCCAGGGCGCAGGTCTACTTTAAGGTTGGCGCTCCTATCGAGTTTGAGTTGACAGGCCTTGATAAGATCAGGGCACAGAACCGGTATATGCGCATCGTCGATTGCTCTGAGGGCATACAGCTCATTAGTATGGGCGAACACAAGTGCTACCATGACCATCGTCACGACCACGAACACGACCACGACCACGACCACAGCCACGACCACAGCCACGACCACAGCAACCATCACGACCATGATCACGACCATGACCATACAGGGCTCGACCCTCATATCTGGCTATCGGTGAGAAATGCGAAGATAATGGTGCAGAACATCTGCGCGGCACTGGTAGAGGTCGATCCGGCTAACAGGGCCTACTACGAGCAGAACTGTGCCGACTACCTGGCGGAGTTGAGCGAGCTGGACGACGAGATCAGAGATGCCCTGGCCGATGTGGAGAACCGCCGGTTCATTGTCTACCACCCGGCCTGGGGCTACTTCGCTCACGACTACGATTTGGTACAGATTGCGGTGGAACAGGGTGGTACTGAGCCCTCAGCTAGAGACGTCGAGCGCCTGATCGACGAGGCATGGGAACACGACGTTCGGGTTGTGTTCCTATCGCCCCAGTATCCGACCATGTATGCCGACACGATCGCCAGGGATATCGGCGGCGAGGTGGTCATCATCAACCCTCTGGATAGGGATTTCATCGCCAATATGCGCGCTGTTGCGTCAGCAATGAAGGATGCGATGCGTTAGGTTGGTATGAACGACCCTGCGATTGCCGAGCTGAAGGACGTCCGGGTTAGCTACGGTGAGGTGCCCGCGCTGGAGGATGTCAGTCTCACCGTCTATGAGCACGACTTCCTCGGTATCATCGGTCCCAACGGCGGGGGCAAGAGCACGCTACTGAAGGTGATCCTGGGGTTGGTCAAGCCCCAGCACGGCTCTGTGTCGGTCTTCGGACAGTCTCCTGAGCAGGCCCGGAGTCGTGTCGGCTATGTGTCGCAGCGTTCTTTCTTCGACCGTGATTTCCCGGCCAGTGTCTGGGACGTAGCACTGATGGGACGTTACAATAACGCCGGAATTCTCCGTCGGTATGGTGGCCGGGACAAAGGCAAGGCCGAGCAAGCTCTGTCAAGGGTGGGGATGCTGGAACACCGGAGCAAGCAGATCGGCAGCCTTTCGGGAGGCGAGCAACAGAGGGTTTTCGTGGCACGGGCGCTCGTTGCCGAGCCCGTACTGCTGCTCCTGGACGAGCCCACTGCCAGTATAGACTCCACGATGCAGACTGAGTTCTACGAGCTGCTTGAGGAGTTGAAGCACAGCCTGACCATCGTCTTGGTGTCGCACGATATCGGCGCCGTCTCGGTGTACGTAGACAAGATCGCCTGTCTGAACCGCCAGATGTACTACCACGGCTCCAGGGAGATCACGCCCGAGATACTGGAGGCAACGTACAAGTGCCCGGTGCAGCTGATCGCCCACGGTGCGGTGCCCCACAGGGTCCTGAAGGAACACTGAAGTTGCTGGAAGCACTGCAATACGAGTTCATGCGTAATGCCCTGATGGCGGGTGTGCTGGCCTCGGTGGCCTGCGGCATAGTCGGTGTATACGTGGTAGTGAA
>PWRA01000013.1 GCA_003556385.1 Dehalococcoidia bacterium
ACAGCCGCTAGCAGGGTCGACTTGCCCGAATTTGGACTGCCCACAATGCAGATATCGGTAATCAGCTTCAGTTCCAGGACGATATGACGCTCCTCGCCGGGCCTGCCCTCGGTGGCTATTTCCGGAGCCTGGTTCACCGCTGTAGCAAAACGAGTGTTGCCCAGCCCACCCCGTCCTCCCCTGGCGACCTGTACCTGCTTTCCGGGGCTGTCCAGGTCGGCCAGCAACGAGCACAGTCCCGAATCAGATTTGCCGTACACCATCGTCCCCACCGGCACGGGGATGACCAGGTCCTCGCCGTTCTTGCCCTGCCTCCGGCGTCCGCTACCCCGGTCACCCTCCCCAGCTGTAAACTCCTTCCCGCGCCTTCTCAAGCCCAGATCAACCGCATCGCGATCGGCCCTTACGATGACACTCCCTCCATTCCCACCATCGCCCCCATCGGGACCACCGAAAGGAATATACTTCTCCCTTCGAAAGCTAACACAGCCATCGCCCCCTCGACCACCCCTGGTAAGAATCTCTCTGTTATAGATCATGAGTATCCAAGATTAACACAAACTTAAGTGTATATATAATAAGGGGGTTACTGATTATCATAAGGGGTGTTGATACTGAGGTGAGGCCTACGGGAGGGGGAGAGAGTGGGAGTGCACTGCGGGCGGAAAGATCGACAGTTCATTCACAAACCGGGGTCAGTTGTGCACAGGGCGCTGTTGATCCTTGCCACTTCTGCTGACATTGATCTTCTCCCTGATCCGGGCAATCTGACCGCCGAGGGCGGGATTAACGTTTAGTTCGCTGGCGATACGCTCGTAACCGTGCAGGATTGTAGTGTGGTTTCTGCCACCCAGTTCTTTGCCGATTTCGGTGAGGGAGGACTGGCGCTCTTCGCGTATGAGATAGATCGCTGTGTGTCGTGCCAGGGTTGTTTTCTTGTCCCTCTTCTTGCCGGTGATATCTTCTGTGGTAAGGCCGAAGTGCTCTGCCACTGCCTGTAACAAAATCCTTATGTCCCGTTTCGGGGTGGTGCCTGTTAATAACTTGTTGATTGCTTGAGGTGTTAGCTTGGCGCCGCTCAGTTTCGCCTGGGCCGTTAAGTACATCAGGGCGCCTTCAAGCTGGCGGATGTTGCCGGAGACTCTCTCCGCCACGGCACGGAGAACGTCCTCGAGTTGGTGGGCCGTATCCTTTTCTGTCTTCGCCCGCAGTATGTCAACGCGCGTCTCCAGGTCGGGGGCCTGTATATCGACAATGAGGCCGCCTTCCAGGCGTGATTTCAGCTTGCTGCTCAGTGTCTGCATGTCCTTGGGGGCACAATCAGCAGTGACGACAATCTGATGGTTATTGCTGTATAGCTCATCGAGGGTGTGGAAGAAACACTGTAGCGTCTGTTTCTTGTCGATCAAGAAATGAACGTCGTCGAATAGCAGGACATGGATACCTCTGAACCTACTGCGGAACTTGTCGACCTGGTTGTCCCTCACGGCGGATACGAACTCGCTGGCGAATTGCTCGGCGGTGATGTAGGCGGCCCGTAATCCGCTGTCAGACATCAGATGCCCGATCGCATGTAGCAGGTGGGTTTTGCCTTGCCCGGTGCCGCTGTGGATGAAAAGGGGGTTATAGCTGGTCCCCGGATTTTCGGCTACTTCGACTGCGGCGGCGTAGGCTAACCGGTTGAAATCGCTGACAACGAGCCTGTCAAAGGTGTACCTCGGGTTGAAGGTATGCCGCGTAGCTTTGCTGCTTGTCCCCCCGTCCGTTTGATTGGTTGCGCAGCCGGCAGATGCCGGTGCGCCGTCGTGGATCACGAACTGCACGTCGGCGTCCGTGCCGGTGACAGCGATCAGAGTCTTTCGGACCAGCGGATACAGCCGCCTGGACAGCCATTCAGCGACGAAGACGTTGGAGACGCCAACGACGAGGATATTGTCTCGGTAGCTCAGACCGCGGCTTTCACTCAGCCAGGTAGTGTAGTTTGCTCTGCTTATTTGAGTTTCAAGCTCTCCTAGAACTCTCTTCCAAATCTCTTTCGCCGAGTGCAATTTATCCCCGCTTCCAACAATGCTCAGCTACGAAGACAGCTGAAAGGAGTATTAAGGTGAGCCCGGAACCCGCAGTATCTCCCTTACATAGGATACCAACCAGGCCGGTTGGTTCTCTAGGCAATCTTTGACATAATGAGAGAAATTATCTGAGATTGTTTTTGTATGGATGCGCGCACCGTTTTTATGGGTACTCCGCAGTTTGCGGCTACCGTGCTGGAATCCCTGCTGCAAAGCCCCTGCCAGGTTGTCGCCGTGTACACCCGGCCCGACAAACCCGCAGGCAGGGGGCACCAGGTGGTCTCGTCTCCGGTGAAGAGTTTGGCGCTGGCGCACCGCATACCGGTTGTTCAGCCCGAGACGCTGAAATCGGACGAGGCAGTCGAGACACTGGCGGGCTTTCGGCCCGAGCTGATAATCGTCGCGGCCTACGGGTTCATCCTTCCTGCCCGAGTCCTTGCCTTGCCCGGATTTGCCTGTCTGAACGTTCATCCCTCACTTTTGCCCCGGCACCGCGGGCCGTCTCCTGTTGCCAATGCCATACTGTGCGGAGATGAGTTTACCGGGGTCACGATCATGCTCATGGACAGCGGGATGGATACCGGGCCGATCCTGGCCCAGGAGGAAGTGGGGATCTCCGATACCGATACCACAGG
>PWRA01000122.1 GCA_003556385.1 Dehalococcoidia bacterium
CATGCCCGAGACGATCGATACCGCCTGGGTGGCCATAGAGGCCTGGATCGCGCCCCGGTTGCTGGGACGCGAAATGTCGGGTCCCTCCAACGTATTCCCGTTGCTCCAGGCAGAGATAAAGGGCCATCTGATGGCCAAGGCAGCGGTCGAGATGTCGGTGTGGGAACTGACTGCCCGCAAGAAAGGACTATCGCTGGCGCGGGTGCTCGGCGGCACCCGCGGCGCAATCGAGGTGGGAAGGTCGATCGGCGTCCAGACGAGTGTGGATGCGTTGATCGAAAGGGTGCAGTCCTCCCTGGATGAGGGCTATCGCCGGATAAAGCTGAAGATAAGACCCGGCGCCGATGCTGCGTTCGTGAGAGCAGTGCGCGATGCGGTCGGCCCGCGGGCACCGCTGATGGTGGATGCCAACAGTGCGTACACGCTGAGTGACATCACCGCGTTCAGGGAGATGGACGACCTCGGCTTGATGATGTTCGAGCAGCCCCTCGCCTGGGACGACCTCGTAAGACATGCCGAGTTGCAGAAGCAGTTGATCACTCCCATATGCCTGGACGAGTCCATCACGGGTGTCGAACGGGCCGAGGACATGGTCAAGCTCTCCGCCGGCCGCATCATAAACATCAAGCCGGCCCGTGTGGGCGGATTTGCCTCTGCGGTTGCCATTCACGATTATTGCCGGGAACACTCGGTACCCGTGTGGTGCGGCGGTATGCTTGAGAGCGGGATCGGCCGCGCCCACAACGTGGCCCTGGCCTCCCTCCCCAACTTCACCATTCCCGGAGATACCTCTCCGAGTAGACGCTACTGGGAGCGGGACATCGTGAGTCCGGAATGGGAAATGGACCGCAGCGGGACTATAAAGGTGCCCGTCGATACGCCGGGAATGGGCGTCCAGGTCGACATGGACCGCGTTGAGAATCTGACGGTGCGTGCCAGGGACATTCGGAAGTGAGGCATCGGCGGTCCGGGCATTCCGGCCCGTTACTGCAACTGCTATGCACACAATGACGGCCTGACGGGTGAGGAGGCGGACACTCATCGATGAAGGAACCGAGGCGAAGCATCGTGCCCGGGGTGTCGGGGCCACCCACGGGCAGATTCTCAGTCCGGCTTACCATAAGCCTCCTCAGGTTGGCACTGGAGCAACTGGCGATCTATGCCCTGTGGCGATGGGTCCTACCCGAGTTCGATATCGAGTTGCCCCTTTTTGTGCTGGTCCTGGCCATGTTGGCCTGGGGCGCTTTTGCCGTAACCAGGTTCATTCTCGGCACCCGCGCATTGAGGAGACCGTATATGCCGGGCCTCCCTTCCCTGGTAGGGAGTGTGGGGAAGGTGGTAATCCCGCTTGCTCCCCGCGGCGCAGTGAGGGTCAAGGGGGAGACCTGGTCCGCACTGCTGGTGGAAGGTGAGAAGGCAGAGGTCGGCGACGAGGTCACCGTGACGGATATGGACGGACTCTGTCTACACGTGCGGCCGGGGCGCCCGCCGGAGTGAGCTATGGTTCCAGATCAGAACGTCTCGGGCGCGCCGGAACTTATACCGAGGCTGTGAGCGGTATCCCCGGGTACGCGGGGCTGATAGTCACGGGGTCAATCGTGTCACCTTCTCAGCGAAGGTATCACAGCGATTATGCCCATCACGATGAGGGCGAGTCCCAGAATCCAGTTCAGGAGGTCCGGGAAGACTATGATCAGTATTCCCACCACGATCGCGATTATCCCCATCCATAGTCCGGCTATTCTAGGCATCTTGCTCACCTCCTCTAACATACGTCAAGCCACAGTTAGTAGCTGGAATTGTTGCAGGGACGGCGTCCGAAAGTCAATGGGTGGCCTGAGCGCAGCACTCCTGTGGCGACTCTGCGCCGGGAGCGGGTACATGGCCGCCTTCCATACTCGCGGGCGACAGGGCAGAGTTCACCGCTGCTAAAGCCTGGGACCTGGCAGCCTGCCCCTTCTTCATGATGATACGGTGCCAGTCCCCATAGCAGTAGATGCCCTGGAAGATGGCAGCCGAGAAGACGCCAAGGAAGACCTCAGGCGTGACGATATAAATGCCCCTAAACGCGAATACCCCACCGACCATCAGAGCAAGCAACCAGTGGTGCAGGTGCAGCCGGTAGCTGCGCCAGGGGATGATTATGGATCTGACGATTCCCTGTCTGCCCTCCGTGCGACCGCTCAGGAACTTGGTAGCGACGAAGGCGATCAGCCAGGCCTTGTAGCAGAGCACCCCGAGCACAACACACACCGCAATCATGCTGATGAGGACTAGCTTCTTCTTCATCCGCTTGCCCTATCATAGTACGAAATGGTGCAAAAGTCCATTCGTCGGCATAATCCACCCGCCGATTTTGTCGACACACGACTGAGTGGTTCTCACTCATACCGGAAGCCACCCCCGGTCCGACCGACCACTACACCTCTTCACGTCACCGGCACATACGCAGACTCGTTGATAGAGCACTATAGGCTCCGTGGTGCACCCCACAGTTGGCATCCGGGCCTTGTCGAGCGACCTTGACACAACTCACAGGGCACACTACACTGTAGGAGTATTGACCGAGGCCCGAACACTATGATATGCCCCGCCTGCAAGAGCGCCATGCTCGTGGTCGAGTATCACAATATCGAACTCGATCACTGCAACAGCTGTAAGGGCGTCTGGCTTGACGCTCACGAGCTTGAGCTTCTGCTCCAGGCGCACAGTTTTGAAGAGACAAAGGCGTTTCTTGATGACATCCTCAGCTCTGAGGAAGCCGCGTCATCAGAGAAGAAGCGGGGTTGCCCCATCTGCGGCCACAAAATGAGGAAGATAGCTATAGGCCGGCAGCCGGCGATCGTTATCGATGTGTGCCCCGACGACCACGGGATGTGGTTCGACGGGGGTGAGGTTAACCAGCTGATGAGGCACCTGGCTCGCGAGCGTCCCCAGAGTCATGACTCCAGCGAACGGGTGATCGGTTTCCTGGAAGAGGTTTTTGAGGCCCCGGGGCAGACCGGGGCTGGAGGTCGAGAAGCACCCGCAGAAAGCTAAGCTAAGGAGGTTCTTATATGATACCGGGCATCGTCGTTGGAGCTATTGTAGTAATCCTTCTCATCATGTTCATAGCGAACTACAACGGTCTGGTCAGGCTGCGCAACCAGGTGAAGAACGCCTGGGCGCAGATCGACGTGCAGTTGAAACGACGCTATGACCTCGTGCCCAACCTGGTGGAGACCGTCAAGGGCTACGTGAAACACGAGCGCGAGACGCTAGAGGCGGTCACCAACGCCCGCAATCTCGCCCAGCAACTGTCGTCGGCGGGAGCGGGGGAGCGGGCAAAGGCCGAGGGCGAGCTCAGTTCTGCCCTGTCCCGCTTGCTGGCCGTGGTGGAGAACTACCCCGACCTGAAAGCCAACCAGAACTTCCTGGCCCTTCAGGAGGAGCTAACCTCCACCGAGAACCGGATAAGCTTTTCCCGCCAGTTCTACAACGATTCGGTCCTCAAGTACAACAACAAGACACACGTGTTTCCGTCCAACATCGTCGCCCGTATGATGGGATTTCAGGAGAATGATTTCTTCGAGGTTACTCTGGCCGCCGAGAGGGAAGCGCCCAGGGTTAGCTTTACCTGAGTAAGAAGAAGCTTTAGCTGTGTGGGAACAGATAAGATCCAACCGGATCAGGTCGGTAGTGCTCACCATAGGCATGGGAGTGCTACTGGTCCTGATCGGCTATTTCCTCGGCCTATACTTCTTCGATAGCCCTATCGGCGGCCTGGTCATCGCCATACTGGTATGGGGAGTCCTGAGCCTGATTGCCTACTTCCAGGGCGACAACGTCCTCATCAGAATGTCCCGCGCTAGGAAGATCGGTCGCGATGACCATCCGCGCCTGTACAACGTGGTCGAGGAAATGAAGATCGCCTCCGGTCTGGAGAAGATGCCCGACATATACATCATCGATGACCCGGCGTTGAACGCCTTCGCCATCGGCCGCGACCCCAAACGCGCCTCCGTCGCTATCACCTCGGGCCTGCTGCAGAAGCTGAACCGCGATGAGCTCCAGGGGGTCATCGCCCACGAGATTTCCCACATCAAGAATCGCGATGTGCTACTCATGGCGATGTGTGCCGTCGTGCTCGGCACTATCGTGATCCTCGCCTGGTACGGGTCGCGTTTCATGATCTTCGGCGCCATGACCGGCTCGCGCAGGGGTTCCTCGAGAGGGGGCGGACAGGGCAACATAATAATCCTGATCGTGGCGCTCGCCTTCATGATACTGGCGCCGATCATGGCGCAGCTTATCTATCTTGCCGTCTCCCGGAAGAGGGAGTACCTGGCGGATGCTTCGGCAGCCCTCTACACCAGGTATCCGGAGGGACTGGCCTCTGCCCTTGAGAAACTGGGTGGCTCCACCGAGCAGCTAAAATCGGCCAACCAGGCCACCGCTCCCATGTATATCGTGAACCCTTTCCGCAAGAAAGGCATGAGGGCCAGCGACTTATCCAGCACCCATCCCCGGCTGTCGGAGAGGATACGCATCCTGCGCTCCATGGGCGGCGCCTCATTCGGCGATTACGATCAGGCCTACCGCCAGGTCCACGGTGGCAGTAAGGGGGTCATCCCTACCGCCGGCCTTGCCGCCGGAGCGGTCCCGCTGGCAGCACCGCAGGCGGGGACCAGCGCAGATGAACCCGACGAGGTACAGCGCGCCCGCGAGACCTCGGACGCGCTGTGGAAGAAGAGCAACTATAAGACCCTCACATGCGAATGCGGCACCAGGCTGCGAGTGCCGCCCAACTTCAGAGACCCCGCAATCCAGTGCCCCCACTGCGGCAGAACACACACCGTCTGACCACCCGCACAGGTCGTACGTGTTGGCGCGCCTCCCGGCCCGGTTACCTTCTCCCGGTGCCCTCCACACCCTGCCCGCGGCCGCCTGGATGATGAGTATGCCCCCAAGTACAGGCCTGACCGGCATGCGGGAAGAGTCTGTGTGCACCGGGCGGGGTTGACTCGAGGATTTGACAGGACCTAAGGTTCATACTACCTTATGGCAGGCAGTTCATTCGAAAACGTCTGAACGCACAAGCTGGCAAGCCAGTGCCTGCCGAACACCGAGACAGGAAGAAGATGAAGAACGCACTGTCTGTGATTCTGTTGACGTTGCTGCTGGTGGGTGCGTCCGCTCCCGCCTTCAACGCTCAACCTGCTCTGGCAGGCGACACCCTCCTCACCAGGGCTGACGGCTCAGCAGGCATGCCGGCGGCGCCCATCTCCACCGCAGATGGGCGGGCTGCAGACTACAGGGACGAGTATCCGCAGACGGAGCGTTCATTCGCGCTTACGCAGGAATACGATGTTTATCGCGTCTTCCCTCTTAACATCGTCTTTGTGGGCTTCGACGAAGAGGTGGTGGATACCGCCATGATCGATGCAAACATCGGAACAGATTACAGATTTCGATACGGCGAGTATGATATCGGTTACGGTTTCGACGTGAGCTACCATTTTGCGGACTCCTCGTATTACGACGCGCTGGAGCAGTTTGTCCTGGCGAACTCCGAGGCAGACACCACCTCGGCGCTCAATGCTACCGCACTCGAGATACAGAAGGAGACCGGCGAACGGATGTCGATCTTCACGCCTCAATCCGGCAGAGCAATAGATGCTACCGCCGTCGAAGATTGGCTGGCGGCCAACCCCTTCCGGGCCGACCTGGAACCGGCATACTGGTTCTACGTCATAGACTTCACCGAACTCGAGCCGGAAGAGCCCGGTTCAAAGCACTGGTACACGGTGACAGAGATGGATTTCGAGGCCGATCGAATGCGCGATTTCTGGAGGCTCGAGTGGGACAATCCTCTGAATCCCGATGTCGGGTTTCCATATGCGTGCTTCACCTCGCAGAGCAGGGTCTTCTTCATAGACCCATCGGCGCACCAATGGTACCTTGAATGGGCGAAGACCTGGTGGGGTCTTCCGGTGAGCGGGCCCAAATACGAGTATTATGAGTCCGATCTCGCCGCATTCCTGGACGAACACGATGTGCAGACCCCGGCAGGAAGAACTGCTCTGGCCTACTATCTGGCGGGGTGGATAGATGACGGGGTGGTGAATCTGCTTGCGCCGGCTCTCTACACAGGCGTCGACGTGTTCACAGCCGAATCGGTGTCGGTGCAGACGCTCGTTCTCAACAACGCCCTGGATTGCGGCTACGACAATGAGACCATGAGCTGGATAGCCGATCCAGAGCTATACGAATCTGCGATAGCGGACCTGGCGCCCTGGATGGATGTGGAATTCGCCTTCGAATTCGTTAACCTGGAGGACTACCCTCAGCTACAGGCCATCTTCGGGGATGCCGTCATGGAGGAACGGAACGGGGGGACCTACTACGACGGGCTGGAGGTATGGTTCGGGCTTCTGGATGTTAGAGAATCCTATTTCGACCTCACGGCAGCAGACCTGGTGATCAACGGCTATGTATACCTGGAGAAGGATATGAGCATGTGGGTGTACGGCGGGGAGTACACGGGGTTGGGCGGGTCGAGGCAGACCCTGGTGATGCAGGAAGTCGGCCGGTACTTCGAGGAGGATGGTGTAACACCCAAGTCCGGACTGGGCAAGACGCTGGTCCACGAGGTCGGGCACAACTTCGGATTTCCACACACCTTTACAGAGACCGCCTACGCAGCCGACTTCGCTTTCGACGTCATGGGTTACTATCCCAATTCATACTTCTTCACGCAGTACAGAAAGGACACCTTCAGAAGGCTGGTAGTCGATTTCAGGCTTCTTGCGGCACAGGAAAGGCTCGAGGAGATCGCAGCGGCATACGAACTGAGAGAACCGGCCGCGCTCATCGATGAGAAGTTCGAGGATGTGTATCTGGAAATCGGCGAGGTAGATCGGCTTTACGAAGGGCTGCGGTTTCTGGACGCCTATGACAAGGTGGCTGAAGTCGAGGATTCACTAAGCGACCTGGAATACCTTGTCTCGGAGTACTTCCCGGAAGAGCCGGAAGACCCGGACGAGCCATCTCCGCGGTGCTTCATCGCCACCGCAGCCTACGGCACGCCCGTGGCCGGGGATATTCGAGTCCTGCGTGACTTCAGAGATGGATACCTGCTCACCAACAGGCCGGGCCGGGCCTTCGTGGACTTCTACTACGACATCAGCCCGCCCATAGCCGGGTTCATAACCGAGCATCCTGCCCTGAGGCCGGCGGTGAGGGCTGCTCTATTACCCGCTGTTACCGTGAGCGCCGTACTCGTGCACGGTGCTCAAGCAGAGAATGCGACCATAGCGGTCATGCTGGGACTGCTTTCAGCGGCACTGGCTATATGGTCGACGATGCGGCCCGGCAGGGGCGCACACGCGAGCAACCGGCCCCTCAGCTAAGGAGTGCAACAGGAGGCGGGCGGCGATTATGTCAACTAGCAGCGGCCTATGCGATCGCCGAAGGCCTGATGACTGAGGCCTGGCTTCCCCCGGGCTTATACGGCAGCCCAGGACGCGAGACACGACTCCAGCCCTGCTCTTCGGTGACCGACTGGCTATGCCATTATCGGCTACGCGGGCCTACTTGCCCTCGTACTTGAAGGAGATCCGTACCTTCGCGCGATACGAGGTGATCTTGCCGTTCTCGAGCTGCATGTCCAGTTCATCCACCTCGGCGATGCGCAGGTCACGCAGGGTCTTGGAGGCCTGTTCCACGGCGGCTGCCGCCGCCTTTTCCCAGGACTCCGTGCTGGTGCCCACCAGGGTTATTACCTTGTACACACTGTCAGCCATCTTATCCTCCTTACACAGCTTTGTTATCCATTATATGACCAATGGCATCGATAAATCAATCACCGGTCCGGCAAGGTGCGCCGCACAACTCCCTCTGGTGTCCGGTCCACCAAATGGCTTCCGCTAACAGGGCGCACGGCTGTTATGTCACCCCGGACGCCGACGGGACCGGGGCGCGGTTGCCCCGCATCGTGCTGTGTGTTACATTGCAGGATCATGAGGTTGGACCGCATCCACTACGGGTGGATTGTGGCATTGGCCAGCGCCGGCATAATGGCAACCTGCTCACTTACCGTTTACACCTTCGGCGTTTTCCTGGATCCCCTGACAAGCGATTTCGGATGGGACAGAGGGCCGCTGTCACTGGCGCCCTCGATATCCTATATGGTGGCCGGACTACTGGCCATGGTCACCGGACGACTAAGCGACAAATACGGAGCCCGTATCCTGGCCACCGTGGGCGGCGTGATGATGGGCGCCGGGTTCCTGCTGATGACCCGGGTCACTGCGCTGATCGATACATACATATTCTGGGGACTATTCATGGGCACGGCCTTCGGTTGTTTCATATCTCCTCTGCTTTCCACCATACCCAGGTGGTTCGTGCAGAGAAGAGGAGTGGCCGTCAGCATCCCGGCCACCGGCTTCGGCCTGGGGGCAATCATCTCGCCATTGCTGGCCCAGATGCTGATATCCCGGTATGGCTGGCAGAGTGCATTCTTCGTTCTCGGCATCATTGCCTGGGTGGTGATCATCCCTCTAGCCCAGCTTATCAGGAAGAGCCCCGAGCAGATGGGGCGGAAGCCTTATGGTGAGTTCGATGCCGTAGGAGGCGAGACGCCGGCCCGTTCACCGGAAGGCGCCTCTCTCCGCGAAGCCGTGAGAAGCGTCCCGTTTTGGGTCTACGGTGGAGTAACCTTCCTGTGGTTCTTCTGTTTACAGGCAATCGTTGTGCATATCATCCCCCATGCGACTGCCAGCGGAATCCCTCAAATAGCCGCAGCCGGCATACTCTCTGTCATCGCGGGTTGCAGTGTTATCAGCCGGGCCTCCATAGGCTTCGTCGCCGACAAGCTGGGTGCGAAACGGTCACTGACCCTGTGCCTGGTAGTGGCGACTCTGGCCCTTGGCTGGCTCATCATCACCCGGGAGCTATGGGCATTCTACGTGTTTGCCGTCGCCTTCGGCCTTGCCTACGGTGGCGTGATCCCGCTTGCGACCCTGGTGCCATCGGAGCTGTTCGGCACGAAGTCGCTAGGAGTAATACTCGGTGCCCTCATGCTCTACAGCACCGTCGGGGGCGCCGGTGGGGCACCCTTCGCCGGATATGTGTTCGACACGACGGGCAGCTACGATGCGACTCTGCCGATTCTGGCCGTAGTCTCGCTGATTGCACTCCTCCTCGCGATCGTTCTGCTGAAACGCAGAAGCCCCCAGGCGCGGGCCCCGTAGCTCCGCTCAAAGAACGCTATCCCCGTCACGGCCCGCGTGTTGGCATAACACGTGTCATGTGCTAAATTGAGGGCGTACCGTTGTGATGGCTGAGGCAGCAAGCATGAGTCCACGGGTCGGCAGGACCACGCATCGTGAGATGAACAAAGGTGGGAAGAGGAACAGGCAGTCTGGAAGCCTGACAGATACTCAGTGGCTATCTGCCGTTGAAAAGATATCGGCGATCCTGCTAGCCAACTGCGACGTGAAGGCCTCCCTCCAACCGATACTGGAATGCCTGATCCATGATCTGAAGATCGCCGATGCCGGAATCGCCTGGGTCTTCGAACCCCCGGTAGGCCAGTTGCTTGCTCAGGCTGTCTCCGGTCTCGATCCCGACGCTTTGAGACGATACCGCCTAGATGCGAGCGGGGGAATGGTCGGCAGAGTGATGCAGACAGGAAGAACCGAGATATGTGCCCCCTGTAAGACCACCACGCACACCCGCGTTTCATCCCCGGAGATATTCGGTACCGAGATCACGGGCCTGGACTCCCCCTCGGCCGTGGCCTGCATTCCCCTGACCACCGGCAAGTCGCAACACGGCGTCTTGACGCTTCTGAAGCTGCGGGACGGCGCTAGCTTCGCCGGGAGAGAAATTGCCTTTCTTCACGTCCTGGTCAACCTGTTGACGCTCACGCTGGAAAAGGCCACCTTCGGCGCAGATTCAAAGGTCAGGGAAGGATCCAGCCCTGACGAGCCCTATAAGATCGAGCTTATCTCCTCTCTGGCTCACGAGATGCGCACCCCGCTGACCGCCATAAAGGGCTATTCCACGGCTCTGCTAATGGAAGACGTTGCCTTCGAGCCAGGGACACAGCGCGAGTTCCTGGAGATCATCGAAAGGGAATGCGAGGTCCTGGAAGGGCTCATCTCCGACTTTCTGGAGTCGTCGGTAATCGACGCAGGTACGAGAAGTGTGGAACTCCAGCCGGTCAGGTTGCCGCGCCTAGCCGCGGAGGCCGTGGACGAGATAAGGCATCGCTATCCCCAGCATTCCATAATCACTGATCTCCCCCTCGAGTTCCCCCTGGTTGATGCCGACCCAAAACTCATTACTCAGGTGCTTCACCAGCTACTGGACAATGCCGCCAAATACTCGCCCGGGGGCGGGTTAATCGTCTTGCGGGCGAGGCTGTCGGAAAATGAGGCCCTGATCAGCGTGGCCGACGAGGGCGTGGGTATCGCTCCCCAAGACCTTAACCGGCTGTTCGAAAAGTTCTTCCGCGCTGAGTCGAACCTCAACACGGGCAGAGTAGGCACCGGACTGGGACTGACCATAAGCCGAGCCATCGTTGAGGCACACGGTGGACGGATCTGGGCGGAGAGCCAACAGGGAGAGGGCAGCACCTTCTACTTCACCCTCCCCTTGAAAGGCCCGAGTCGGAATGCCGCAGACTGAGAGGAAGGCACCATACGAGAGAAAATCCTGATCGTTGAAGACCAGCACCAGGTTATCCGGCTCGTTAC
>PWRA01000137.1 GCA_003556385.1 Dehalococcoidia bacterium
CGGGGTCGGTGACTATGCCTCCAGAATTATGCGGGCATCTACAGCTACCGCCTTATCGGAATAGGCGAATACGGGATTTAGGTCTAGCTCCTCTATCTGAGGGTTCTCATCCACAAACCGTGATACCTTGACTATCAGCTCCTCCAATGCCGGCACACTGACCGGGTCTCGTCCCCTGTACCCCTCCAGTATGGGATATCCTTTGATCTCCCTGATCATGTCCCCGGCATCTCGTTCCGTAACCGGGACTATCCTAAAGGAGACGTCCTTGAGCACCTCGACCAACACGCCGCCGAGGCCGAACATGAGTACAGGACCGAACTGAGCGTCCTTGCTCATGCCGATGATCACTTCTACTCCCGGTGGAGCCATGGGTTGCACCGACAGACCGTGAATCCGTGCACCGGGGTATGCCTGTCTGATCGATGACAGCATCTCGGCATATGCCTTACCCACCTGGGTAGCGTTGGCCAGTCCCAGCCTTACTCCGCCGGAGTCGCTCTTGTGCACCACATCCGGCGAATTCACCTTCAACACAACAGGGAAGCCCATCTCCCTGCTTATGGCGATGGCCTCCCTCTTGCTCCTGGCGAGCCTCGTCTCGACGACGGGTATGCCTGCCTTCTTAAGAAACTCCTTCGATTCGGTCTCGGTCAGCATAGTCTTGCTCTTTATCATTGTGTCGATCCCTTCGTGAGTCCACTACTCTCGTGCAAATGCCAATTGTAGCCCATCGTGCCTCATTTCTCCAGTAATCCCAAACAGCGGGAAGCTTGAGCCGGTCCTGGCCCGGGGAGCCCGTCGCCTGCATGGACGAGGCGAACACTTTCCCCTTGCCTTCTGAGGCGGTTCTTGACTGGGGCTGAAACCTTCTCCGCCCACACTCCGGTCATCTAGAGCAGTCTGAACCCGGCGCTGGTGCTCTGCTGAGCTCTTGCCTACCGGCTTTGACGCCGCGTGCCGGCGTTGTTGCAGATAGACTTACGTTCGGAGCGGCTGGTCATTGGGATCGGAGCAGTCTGCCCGTACAGGGCATACGGAACACTGGTTACCCTTGCAGAAATCCAGCCCTATTCTTATCAGGGCCAGTTCGGTTGCGGGTCGCCCCAGGGCACCTTCATCCAGAGCGAGCCTGGACGCCACCTCTTTAGCTACCGGCGAGAGGCTAGGTTGAGCCTTTTCCCAGACGCCCTTCAGCTCTCTCAGAAACGTGCCTACAGTGGTGGGCCCTACGCCTTTGAACTCCTGCAGTTTCTTCTCCAGGTCCTTGTTGTTCTTTGCGCGCTCATACAGGTTCTCCAGCGAGCCATACCTTTCTTTTAGTTTGGTCGCGATCTCCAGCACCTTCGAAGCGGTAGCGAAGTCGTACACCACGTAACCCCCGGCGTCCAGAACCTCCACGAGCCTGTCCCATCCTGCCTCTATGATGCGCTCGGGCGTTAGCATTTCCTCCCTTTCGAATTCCTTGTATGTCTTCTTGGCAATCTCTGTGGAGACTCCACCCGTAAAGAAGACCGAGGCCAGAAACCACCTGAACCTGTGTGCCTCGCACCTCAGGTCCAGGCCTAGGTCTCGAGCATGACTCGGCACCTGAGAAAGCTTGTCGTGGATCGTCATCTGTGCTCTTATCTCGTCGGTCTCTTGGGCCACAGAACCAGACAACCGCCGGCGCCGGTCGCCGTCTGCTGCCCTGGACCTGGTGACATCTGCCCAGAATATATTATAGACTATCTCGTAGCGCATTGTTAGCCTCCGACATACATAGCCTGACGACGCGAGGCAGGCCGTGAAGCCGGTCCGAGGAACTCGGAGTGCTGGCCCGCCAAGGATTTGTCATGGAGTTCAAAAAGACCGTCAGAAACGGGGTGGAATACAGATTCGATCCCTTGACCGGGCACCAGTCCCGGATAAACCCTCAGAGAGCCGGCCGACTCAGGAACGCTGGTGACAGGGGTGGGCTTGCCGCAGTAGTTGCCGACAGCGCAAGAACGTGTCCGTTCTGCCACGAGCGAGTTGAAGAGAAGACGCCTTGTTTCACAGGGGAGGGTTGGCAGGAAGGGAGAATAGGACGTGGAGAGACCCTGCTGTTTCCTAACGCAAACCCCTTCGGTGAGAACCACGCTGTGGGGATCATCAGTCGGGCGCACTTCCTGAAGCTGGACGAATTCAGTCGGGAGATGCTCCAGGACAACCTGGTCGCCAGTAGGGACTACGCCCTCGCGGTGCATCGGGGCAAGAGAGAAGCAGTCTGGCCCATCTATCTCTGGAACTATATGCCGCCCAGCGCGGGAAGCATAGTCCACCCGCACAGCCAGACCCTGGTGGAAAGCGAGCCGCTCCCCGGCCAGGCAGAGCTTATGCGCAAGAGTCGCGAATACTTCGACCGTAACGGCACAGTTTACTGGCAAGACCTGGCAGAGCGCGAAGAGAAGACCGGCGAACGGTTTATATACCGGGGCGACTGCCTGTCCCTGGTAACAAGCTTTGCGCCGCGGGGCTTCAACGAAATCCAGTTTATCTTTGGAGGCTTGAGTTCCTTTGCGGAAGCGGGGGAAAGAGAGATAGCCGAGTTCGTCGATTGCTTGATCGGGGCACTCAGAGGGTACCGGGAGATCGGCATCGGCTCATTTAACCTCATCACCTGTTCGGGCCCTATCGATGAGAGAGCGGGATACTACAGACTGCACGCCAAACTGATCTCTCGCCCGTATCCGGGTGGAGTCTATACCGGCGATACGGGCCCTTTTGAGAGGTTGTGTGATGCCTGGGTTATCGATACGTTGCCCGAATTGGTGGCGGCGAAGCTCAAGCCCATCTTCAGGTGACACATCTCCCCGGCGGTCTCATTGGCAATGATTCAGAGACGTTACTATAATACCGCCTGATGGTTAATAGAGGTCCGGCACTGAATCTCTCTGGCCTGCTTTCTTTGCTCAAGGTAATGCCTTCCTACACACAGTTGGTGAAGGCCCTGTCTGGAGCACAGGACGAACACAAGGCCGTGGTCCTCGAGGCAGCGAGGCCTTATCTGATAGCCGCGCTGCACAGGGAGCTCGAAGTGCCCGTCATGCTGGTGACGGCACAACCCGATACAGCCAGGAAGCTCCACGAGCAGCTTCTTGCATGGTGCCCGCCTTCGGCCGGGTTACACAGGCTTTCCGAGCTGGACTTCCTGCCCTACGATAGTCATCGTCTATCCTCTGTCAGCTATCAGGTGCTGGAGAGGTTGAGGGCGCTATCGGCCCTGTCGTTGCACGGGCCTGGGGAGTCCGCTCGGCCCGGATACGGGCCCACAAAGGCGCCCCTGGTGGTGACTTCTGCCCTGGGGATCATAAATAAGACCATAAGTCACGCAGACTTCACGGCTGTCTGCCGTGTTCTCAGGCCCGGCATGTCCGTTGACCCCCTGGAACTACTGCGCACGTGGCAGCGGATGGGCTATGAAGCGGAGGAGGTTGTCGAAGTGCCGGGCCAGATGAGCAGGCGGGGTGGTATCGTTGATGTCTTCCCGCCGGATAGCGAATCGCCAGTCCGAATAGAGTTTTCGGGCAACCAGGTGGAGACCATGAGGTGCTTTGACCCGACAAGCCAGCGATCAAGGGGCCCTGTATCGTCCTTGATCGTGATGCCGGCCAGGGAGTTTCTCATGCCGCCATGGGACACCAGCGGCGGACTCGACCTGGATGATTGTGATGCGGAGGCAAGGGAGCGCTTCCGGGCGGACCTCGCCAGATTGCAGGAGGGACAGTGGTTCCCCGGGGCTGAGTTCTACTCTCCACTTATTAACTCGGGAAGTGTCCTGGACTACCTCTCCGGTGATGCTCTCCTCGTGCTCGACGACCCCGGAGGGATCGAGCTGGCAGTGACCAGGTTGAACGGTGAAGCGGAGGAGTTGAGAGCGGCAAAGGTGGAGAGAGGCGAGCTGCCCTCTGCCTTTCCCTCCCCCTATCTGGGCTGGGCCGAACTGGCGCCGCAGATAGAAGCCACGCGTCGACTGTCCCTGGACACGTGGGACAGCGCCCGCAGTCAGGCCCATGTCTTATCCTTCAGCAAACCTCAGAGCTATGGCAGTCAACTGGAGAGGTTCCTTAGAGCAGCCAGAAGAATGGTGGAACAAAGGCAACGCGTGCTCATAGCGAGCCACCAGGCGGATCGCCTGGCCGAGCTTCTTGAGAGGGAGGAGATTCATGCCTCGCCCGCTTCACAGATAGAAGAGGTGCCTCCGCCTGCCTCCATCACTCTGCTGCATGGTTCACTGAACGGAGGCTGGGTAATGGATGATGAGATGACACTTATCACCGATGCCGAGCTCTTCGGGTGGGTCAAGCAGCCGCGCGCAAGCAGGAGGCGACCTGTACCGCGCCGGTGGTTGTTCCCTCCGCTATCGCCCGGCGAATATGTCGTCCATGTGGACCACGGCATCGCCAGGTTCAATGGCATGACCAGGATGTCTGCGCACGGAAGCGAGCAGGAGTACATTGTGCTGGAATATGCGGCCGGCGACAAGCTCTATGTGCCGTCTGATCGTGTGGACCGTGTCAGTCGCTACGTCGGTGCCGGCGACCAGGCGCCACCCCTGAGCCGGCTGCGGAGCCGTGAATGGCAACGGGCGAAGAAAAGAGTCAAGGAATCAGTGGCCGAGATCGCCCGCGAGCTGCTCGAACTCTACGCTGCTCGCGAACTCGCTCCCGGCTTCGCTTTCTCTCCGGACTCCCTCTGGCAGCACGAACTGGAAGCTTCCTTCCCCTATGTGGAAACGCCGGATCAAATCGAGGCGATCATGGCGGTCAAAGATGATATGGAAAGAGCCAAGCCCACAGACCGCCTTATCTGCGGAGATGTCGGCTATGGCAAGACCGAAATAGCGCTGCGCGCCGCCTTCAAAGCCGTCATGGATAACAAGCAGGTAGCCATTCTGGTTCCCACCACCGTGCTGGCTCAGCAACACCTCACTACCTTTACCGAGAGGCTGCAGACGTATCCCGTCAGAATCGAGATGCTCAGCCGTTTCTGTCCGCCCCAGAAGGAAAGGGAGATCCTGCGGGGCCTGGCCAGCGGCGCTGTAGACATATGCATCGGCACCCATCGCCTGCTCCAATCGGACATCACATTCAAAGACCTCGGACTGGTGATCATCGACGAAGAACAACAATTCGGCGTGGTGCAGAAGGAGAAGCTGAAGCAGTTAAGGAAGGAGGTGGATACCCTGGCACTCAGCGCCACCCCTATACCACGCACCCTTCACATGTCCATAAGCGGGATCAGGGACATGAGCATGGTGGAGACACCGCCGGAGGAGCGACTGTCCATCAAGACCTATGTGGGGGTCTATGATCCCACCCTGGTCAGGCAGGTGATACTGCGTGAGATAGAGAGAAACGGTCAGGTTTTCTTTGTGCATAACCGCGTTCAGAGCATCGGCCTGGCCGCCCGCAAGGTGCGGGATGCGGTACCTGAAGCCAGAATAGCCATTGCGCACGGGCAAATGCCGGAGGAGCAACTGGAAAAGGTGATGACCGATTTCATGACAGGCGAGTACGATGTGCTGCTGGCTACGACCATTATCCAGCTCGGTCTGGACATGCCTAACGTGAATACGCTGATCGTCGACCGGTCCGACAAGTTTGGCCTGGGTCAGCTCTATCAGTTAAGGGGTAGAGTGGGACGCGGCATTAACCAGGCGTATGCGTACTTCTTCTTCGACGAAGGGAAACAGCTAACTCCCCAGGCCTATAAGAGGCTCAGGACCATCCTGGAGGCCACAGAACTGGGTTCTGGCTTCGGAATCGCTATGAAGGACCTGGAGATTCGGGGAGCTGGCAACCTCCTGGGTGTGAAGCAGAGCGGACACATCGCAGCACTAGGTTTTGACCTCTATTGCCAGCTGCTGGCTGAGACTGTGGAAGAGTTGAGGGCAAAACGGGAGGGCGAAGCCAGGAGGCGCGTCATCCGCAGGACCGAGGAGTCGCCAAGCATATCTCTGCCCCTGGCGGCCTACATACCGGATGAGTACGTCCCCAATCTGGGTACCCGCTTGAGCCTCTATCAGAGGCTGGCCGGAGTGGAGCGTATGGAGGATCTCGAAGACATGGCCCGGGAGTTCGAAGACAGATTCGGGGCTCTGCCGGAACCGGTGGAAAACCTGCTCTACATGGTGAGGGTCAAGTTGCTGGCCATTGAGGCGGGGGTCGGGTCCGTTGCCACACAGGGCAGGCAAATAGTGCTCAAGCCGCTAACGGACGGTCGGCAGTTGGAAGGCGCGGCCCCCGTCAGCGGGGGAGTCCGAGCGGGCGCTACCCAGATCAGGATCGATACTAGAGTGCTGGGGAACAAGTGGACTGCGACCCTGGAGGAAACGCTGAGATACAACGCCCTTCGTGCCGGAGTGAAGGCCGCAGACACTGCATAGGTGGCACGTTCCTCGAATCAGGGTCTTCCTCCAGGCCTGAACCGGCGGCCCTACAGAGGGTCACAGCGGTGACCGTGCTATGATCATGGCCGGCGGGGCGGCCCCGGCATATTGCAGATCTCGACCTGTCTATCCGGAAGGGTCAACCGCAGAAGCGAGGCGTTCCTCATCTCCCGCCATCCCTGCCGGGGCCCGGGTAAGCGTTCGGATGAGATCACTACGTAATCGTCCGTCGACAGGTACTTCATGGTGTAGTAATGTGGAGTCCGCTCGCCACGTCTACCATAAGTGTTTAGCACGTAGACGTGATCGTTGCTGCACAGGATGAAGTTGAGCGCCGAATAGTCCTTCACGTCCCTCACTGTTCTACTTATGGCCTCCATCATGTCGCCGCATTGTCGAGCGTGCTCAAGGATCAGGTCGAAGAACTGCTGTGAATCCGTTCTTGCTCCACCTTCGAAATCGTAGATCGTACCGTTGTGACAGAAATAGCAGTCGCCATCCTGGAACGGGTGCGTAAACTCATGACCCACCACTGTTCCCGGCGACGCTCTCCTGGCATGCAGCATCACCAGATCCGGAGTGATGCTATAAAGCTCGTTGAACACGGGGTCCTGCCAGCAGGCAACAGCATTCTTGTAGAACCTGACTGCGCCCGAGCTTCGCGCCATTACGCCCCAGCCATCCCCGTGGACGTGGTGGCCCCGGCCCCGGTATTCATGATCCCCGTTCTCGTTCTGAGCCATCAGCTTGAAACCGTCCAGCAGGCTTGGCCAGGGAAATCTGCCGGCTGCCACTAGCATTCTACAGGCCATACGTCCTCCGAGAAGACATTTTAGCAGCCCGGACACCGGTTGTGCTCCTCTGGCATTGCCCTGTGCATCTCTGCCCCGGCCGCCGATCTGAATGGGTCACAGAAGAGGCGGGCACCGGCGATTGACAACGTAACGAACGATCGCTAAACTCACGGGTGGGAACACGCTGATTCGGTAGCAGATGACTGAGGGTGGAGACAGGAAGAGGGTTGTTATACTCGGTGCCGGTGCCGGTGGCCTTGCCGCTGCACTGGAACTCCGAAAGGCCGGCACCGCTGTACCCGGCGTCGAAGTGACCCTGGTGGACCAGCGCGACTATCATCATCCCCTGCCGTATATCTGTAACGTGGTCAGCGGCGGCGTTCGGCCGGGACATATCTGTTTTCCTCTGCACGCGGTGCTGAGTGAAAGGAGCAATAGCCGGCCGGTCCTGTTCAAGCAGAGCCGGGTGGAGGACATAGATCCAGAGAACAAGGTGGTAGTCACCGATGGCGAAGAGCTGAAGTGGGACTATCTGGTTGTGGCCCTGGGCAGCACCACGAACTTCTTCGGGATGAGCAATCTGGAGCACGGTACGCTGGCCTTCAAATCTGTGAAAGACGCTGTTAGTATCCATGATCGCATTCTGGATAACCACGAGGCAGCCCTGCGGGAGGAGGATGTGCAGCGACGGCGTGTATTGCTGACCTTCGTTGTGGTGGGAGGTGGCGCCACCGGAGCAGAGTTGGCGGCGTCCATTCAGGGCTTCGTGAGCGTCGTCGGGCGGAAGTACCCTTCGCTGACAGCTGAAGCACGCGTGCTGCTGGTCGAAGCACGGGATTCGCTGCTATCGGGTCTGAAGCCGGCAATGTCAGATCTGGCGATCAGGCGACTCTCTTCTCGAGGAATCGTGATCTTGCTGGAAACCCGGGTCACAGAGGTGTTGCCCGATGCTATCGAGACGGCAGACGGCACGCGCATATCGACCGGTACCGTTATCTGGGTGGCGGGCGTGAAGCCCGCGACTGTTGCGGAATCGTTGCCTTTCGAAAAAGGTCGGGATGGCCGGCTGCTGGTGAACGCGTACCTTGAGGTCCCGCAGGCGCCGGGGACCTACGTAATCGGAGATTGCGCCTATCTCCCGCAGCGAGACGGCTCGGGACCCTATCCGCAGACACAGCAGGTAGCCGAACGGCAGGGCCCGGTCTGTGCACGAAACATAATCAGCACCATACTGGGGAGAAATCGACAGGCCTTTGACTACAGATTCAAGGGGCAGTTGATATATATGGGCAAGAACCTCACGGCGGCTCAGGTATGGAATCACGTCTTCGATGGCTTCACTGGCGCGCTGCTGCGGCGGATTTTCTATGCATGGGAGTTCGTGTCATATCTGGGCCTGACGACTGGATTGAGAAGAAAGGCCGGCGCCGTGAACGACTGGGTTCTGGCCTACTTCGGCCGCCACGCTATCGCGGACCTGTCCGACGAGAAGTGGGAGGCGCTTGAGGTCGGGCGTAAAAGAAGGTAAGATTACCGTGAGCAAAAATATAAAGGCATTGCAGGAGGTGTAACAGATGCTCAATATCGATGGGATCCCGGAAATACCCAAACCCTTGAACTGCCCGATGCCCGGCTTCGCTAAGGGTACGGCTGAGCGAAAGCTGCTGGAAGAGGCGATCAAGGAACTGCGTGCGCAGGATCCGGAAAAAGTGAAGCTGCCGTTGATGATCGGCGGGGAAAGAATCGTGACCGGGAAGCTTGCGGACTGTACTGTTCCTCACGACAACAAGAGAATCCTCGGTCGTTACTCGGTCGCCCAGCCGGACCAGGCCGAGCAGGCCATCAAGGCCGCGTTGGACGCAGCGGCTGGATGGCAGCGGATTCCGTGGCATATGCGGCTCAACGTCTTCCGCAAGGCAGCCTACCTGATGGAGACAAAGCATTTTTACAGACTGGTTGCCGCAACCATGGAAGACCTGTCGAAGACGCCCTACGAGGCAATGATAGATGTATGCGAGCTCGTTGATTTCTGGAACTTCAACGTCTACTATGCCTACCAGATATATCGCGAACAGCCCGATACCCAGCGGTTTAGTTTCAACCTTACAGACTGGCGGCCGTTGGAGGGGTTTGTGGCTTCTCTGTCGCCGAACAACTTCATGGCTATTGCCGGCAACCTTGCCACGGCGCCTGCAATGATGGGCAATGTGGTTGTCGCCAAACCGGCGTCGGACACTGTGTTCATATTCCACGCAGTCCTGGATGTCCTTTACGAGGCAGGTATGCCCCCGGAGGTCATCTCCGTAATTCATGGTGACAAAGAAACGAGTCGGCTGCTCGGAGATATCCTCCTGGCGAGTCCGGTGCTTGCCGGGGTCCATTTCACAGGCAGTACCGAGACGTTTGACTGCATAGTCGGTGCTATCGGCAAGAACACTGAGAAGGGGGTGTACTGCTGCGGCTACCCCCACCGGGCGTGTGTGGGCGAGACGGGTGGAAAGGACTTCCTGATCGTCTACGATGATGATGATCCCAAGACCGTGGCGGCGGCGATGATAGTGGGCGGCTACGGTTACCAGGGACGGAAGTGTTCGGCCACCTCAAGGGTCTATATCACCGAACGCATGTGGCCGGCCGTGCATGAAGAGTTGTCTGCCTTCATTGATGCCATCAAGGTTGGCGATGCCGCGGATTTCAAGAACTACATGGCGGGAATAATCAGCGAGGCCGAGTATAACAAGATTGTCGGCTATATAGAAGCAGCGAAGGCAGACGGAAGTGCGGAGGTGTTCGGGGGGTCCTATACCGATGGTCCCGGCTGGTTCATCCAGCCGACGTTGATAGTCACGCGCAACCCGAACTTCCGGACGATGGAGGAAGAGATCTTTGGTCCGGTCATAACAGTTTGCCCGATGATGGAAGACGATTTCCGGTCGGTGCTCAAGAAATGCGATGAAACCAGTCCGTACGGGTTGACGGGAGCCATAAACACTGGGAGCCTCGTCACGCTTTGTGAAGCCCTTCAACAACTCCGCTATGCTGCCGGCAACATATACGATTGGAAGACCACCGGAGCCGTCGTCGGTCAGCAGCCTTTCGGCGGGGCCAGGAAATCCGGCACCGATGACAAGGCGGGATCCAAGCTGAACCTTTACAGATGGGTCACTCCGCGCACGATTAGCCTGCTGCACAATAGACCTCAGGTCCCCTGGCCGGCCTATCTTGACGTGTAGACCGTATTCAAGGGCTCCTGACTGACCGTTGGGAGCCCTTGCAAAACTCCCCGCGAATGAGGAGGGTGTTACGGCCAGTATAGGCGGAGCACGTCCAGCCGTGGGCATGCAGCCCTGGCCATGAGGCCGTATCACGGCCCTCAGAAAGACAGGCGATCACTGCTATGCGAGAAAGGGGAAGAATATGGACGAGATAGAAATACTGCTGAAGCAACTGACTCAAGCCGGTGGCATACCCGGACACGAGACTGAGGTGCGCGGATTGATCCAGAAGCACCTTGGATCATTGGGCGAGGTCACCCATGACAGGCTGGGCAGCGTGATCTGCCGGAAGAGCGGCGAAGCCGCTGAACCCAGGATAATGCTGGCAGCTCATATGGACGAGATCGGGTTTGTGGTAAGCCATATCACAAAGGAGGGCTTCATCAGGTTTGCTTCAGTGGGAGGTTGGTGGGACCAGGTCTTGCTGGCACAGAGGGTAGTGATCAAGACGGCGAAAGGCGATGTCACCGGCATAATCGGCGCCAGGTCTCCTCATCTTCTATCCGATGAAGAGCGCAGAAAACTGGTCGAGCGAAAAGACATGTATATCGACATCGGTGCGAGTTCGGCGGAGGAGGTCGATAAGGCCGGGGTGCGGATCGCAGACCCAGTCCTGCCCGTCAGCGAGTTCACCATTCTCGCGAACGGTAAGACCTACCTGTCTAAGGCCTTCGATGACCGTGGGGGATGCGCTGTTCTGCTGACCGTGATGCGCAGACTGCGCGATACCGCTCATGCCAACACGCTCTTCGCCGTGGCTACGGTTCAAGAGGAGGTCGGTCTCAGAGGGGCCAGGACAAGCGTAAGGGTAGTTGATCCCGATGTGGCCATTGTATTGGAGGGAACCGCTGTCAGCGATGTGCCCGGGCAGAGTGATGATAGTCACCAGGTATTGCGACTCGGCAGAGGCCCGATAGTAACGTTCTATCGAGGGGATATGATCCCTAACCACAAATTGCGTGACCTGCTTGTCGATACGGCAGAGAGGGGTGACGTTCCGGTGCAGATACGTGCTGATGACCGCGTGCGTGGTGGTACCGATGGGGCGGCCATTCATCTCCACGGAAGTGGTGTCCCGACAATAGTGGTCAGCCTGCCCGTGCGCTACGTGCATAGCCATGGCGGGATTATGCACCGGACCGATTTCGATGCTGAGGTTGAGCTTCTTGTCAGGCTTGTGCAGAGGTTGGACCAGAAAGCCGTGAGTGATCTGACCGCGTGGTGAGCGCGACATGGGGTCGATAGTCAGGCGCCATACTATTCCCTCGAGCCCTGATCTGTGACACAACGTGCCGTGCACCGACCGAGACGGTGCTATCTCATAGGCAGGTTGTGTGACCTTCCGAACTCGGTCAGTATATCTTCCAGCGTCGGCGTTCCGATTTCCCGGAGTTCGTAGTGAACCCTGGTGTTCGGCCTCTCGATGTTGATCAATCTTCGAAGATCGATGGGTGTAGCCACAACCACTGATTCGCAGTCGGTCCGGTTGATGGTAGTCTCGAGGTCCTTCAGTTGCTCGTTGCCGTAGCCCATTGCCGGTAGGAGCGCTCCGATATGCGGGTACAGCCTGAACGTCTCGGTTATCTCCCCCACAGTGAATGGCCTGGGGTCGACCAGTTCTGCCGCACCGTATCTTTCGGCAGCGATCGTGCCGGCACCGATCCGCATCTCCCCGTGGGTCAGCGTCGGACCGTCCTCAATGCAGAGCACCCTCTTGCCGGTGATAATCTCCGGATTGTCGACCGTTACAGGAGAATCCGCGCTGACCACAGTGGCCCGCGGGTTTACGTCCTCTATGTTGCGCCGTACTGTCTCCACATCCTCCGGGCGGGCACTGTCCATCTTGTTGACCACCACTACGTCCGCCATGCGCAGGCATATTTCGCCCGGGTAGTAGGAGATCTCATGCCCGGGACGGTGGGGATCGACAACCGTGATGAACAGGTCGGGCGTGCAGAACGGGAAGTCATTATTTCCTCCGTCCCACTGAATAACATCACAACCCTTTGAGTCCTGCTCGGCAGCATCCAGGATGGCCTGATAGTCTACCCCGGCATAGACCACGTTCCCGCGCACGATGTATGGCTCGTATTCTTCCATTTCCTCAACAGTGCACTGGTGCTTCGCCAGGTCCGCCAGTTCGGCGTACCGCTGTACCTTCTGGGCAACCAGGTCGCCGTAGGGCATGGGGTGGCGCATGGAGACGACCCTGAGACCCTTTTCAGTGAGGACATCGATGACCCTCCTGGAGGTCTGACTCTTTCCGGCACCCGTCCGCACCGCGCATACAGCGACAACGGGCTTATTGCTCTTGAGCATGGTGTCGTTCGGACCGAGCATCATGAAGCTAGCGCCCGCGGCTTCCACAATGGCGCCGATACGCATTACGTGTCCATAGGGAACATCGCTATAGGCGAAAACACAGGTGTCTACGGTTAGCTCCTTTATCACCTGTGGCAGGTCCTCCTCCGCATAGATGGGAATCCCCTCCGGATAGAGCCTTCCGGCCAGCGCCGCCGGATACCTCCTTCCGGCGATGCCGGGTATCTGCGAAGCGGTGAACCCGACCACCCGGTAAGCTTCGTTGTCTCTGAGAAAGGCGTTGAAATTGTGGAAATCCCTGCCAGCGGCACCGATGATGAGTATTCTTCTCGTCAAGAGAAATCACCTCCTGTAGACTATCCGATCGGTTGATTCTACCGGCCCAAAGCCGAACGGTCATCTTCACTAAGAGTTCCGTCCCGGCCCTCCGGACGGGTCCGTTGCTGCCTATCCGGGCTTAGCTCCCGGATAAGTCCAATAGACCCTACTTGACAATCCGTGTACCTGTCTCTCCGGCAAGCGCCTTTGCGGCTGTCTCAGGAAGGGTTATGACAACTTCCCTCTCCCGCGATGCCGGTCCGTCGGTCTCTTCCAAAAACATTATGGCCGCCCGGATCTTGGGCTCCATGCTTCCTCTGCCGAAATGGCCCTCTGCCAGCAGTCTCCTGGCTTCGGCCAGGCTTAGCTCTTCAAGGGCCTTCTGATGGGGCGTGCCGAAGTCACGGTATGCATACTCCACGGCCGTGAGGATGAAGAGGACGTCGGCATCTATCTGAATGGCGAGACGAGCCGAGGCATAGTCTTTGTCTATCACCGCTTCGACGCCGTGCAGGGCCCGGTTGCTGTCTCTGACTACCGGGATCCCACCACCACCGGCGGCTATCACTATCTCCCCGCTATTGAGCATACTCTTGATGATCCTAGCCTGCTGGACGTCAAGAGGCAATGGGGAGGGGACTACACGCCGGTACCCGCGCCCGGAATCTTCGACGATGCTCCAGCCATCCTGTTTCTGCCGTTGCTCTGCCGTTTCTGCATCATAGAAGGGGCCGATGGGCTTGGAATGGTCCTGGAAGGCCGGGTCATCGCGGTCTACTATCACCTCGGTCACTACAGTGGTGATGTTGCGGGCCGCCCCCGCCTGCCTGAGATGATTGGCGAGGGTGTTCTGGATCATGTAGCCTATGTAACCCTGGGCCTGCGCCCCCAGAACATCCAGAGGCATTGGTGGGATGATGTTCTTGGAACCTTCATCGGCCAGCAGCAAGTTGCCGACCTGCGGACCGTTCCCGTGGGTGATCACAACGCGGTTGCCACTGGCGAGCAAATCCAGCAATTGCTCCGCCGTCCGGTCCAGGTTCCTATACTGCTCTTCTGCGGTTCCCTTTTCCTTGGCCCTGATTATGGAGTTGCCTCCCAGGGCAATGACAAAGGTCTTCGTCCTGTCTAAGTTCACAGGCTAAGCCTCCGGTATACACGGTATTCATTCGTATTCCGATGCGCAGACCCGGCGGACCGGTCTGACCCTTTGAAGCTGTAAAGCCCTCATGATATCCCGCTTTGGGTCTACTGTCAAGCGAGGCCGAGTTCGAGGCTTCTCAGCGAACCCGGCCTGCTAACTCGTTCCAGGTAGCGCGGCTGTACAGGTCTTGTGACGGCCACTCTTCGCCGGTGGCAATAGCGAGGGAAGAACTGTCATAGCACGGCATCCCGACGGTTCATGTCCGTCTCTGCTACTCCGTGAAGACCCTGACCACCTCTTGCTTGCTCGCGACGTCCACCTCTAGGTCGCTCAAGGCGCCTATGAGTTCGTCCAGGCCGTCCGGGTTGAGATTACTGATATCGAGTCCTATGCCTTTGTTGCGCAGAGCCTCGCCGACTTTGTGGCCGACGCCGGACGGCAGCACTGAAGCGAACTTGATGCCGGAACGTATCAGTGCCACCGGCACACGCACGTTGACGCGCTCCGCATCCTCGTCCTGCTCGTGTGCGGGTCCGGGCTGGGCGGTCACACGCAGGTATTTCGGTTTGGCCCGTGCCGTCCTTGCTCCGTCTCCCGCGGTGGTGTCGTCCGTGCCTGTTTCGGGTTCCGCTGCACCCAGCAGGCGATAGGCTTCCTCGACGCTTATCCTCTCCTCCACCAGCATCTCCAGGATCTTCTTTCGATTTGCAGCCATCTTGTTTTCCTCCTTTCAACTCATGGACCCGAGTGTTACATATCCGTTGCCCGTCAGGGCATACCGCACTCCCGGTTGCGCCGGCTGGGCCGTGTACCATGATAGAGGCCCTGCCGGAGCGCCACCTTCGTTGTGCCCATTCGCCCGGCGGGAAGGGCCCATCTCCCTGGTGGCAGCCCTGTTGACCATTTTCTTCCGATGCTCAGCCATTTGTCCCTCCTTCTTTAGATAAATCAAGATGTAGATTAAGTATTTCCACCCATTATAAGTCCCATGTTTCACTTTGTCAAACTATTACAGGAATATTTTCAAGAAATGCTGAAGAGAAATGCAAAAACTTAAGTCCACAGCTGGGATGGGTCAGATGGAAGGTGATCTTGCGGCAAACGGACAGATGCCGAATGGGCGTACCAGGTCGGTCGAAACAGACGGGTAGCAGGTCAGGTGGCAACGGCCGGGCGGATGCCCGGCCTGCTCATCGCCCCTGTGCCATCCTGTTTAGCAGAGAATTCGCCTGTATCGGCGAATCGATGCCATATTTGGCTGACGATGCGCCAAAGCCCACTTTTGCAGACCACGCTGTCGGGGGGATGACTCTGAAGGTATCCTCGTCGGTCCAGTCATTGCCCAGGGCAAGAACAAAGTCCCAGTCCTCTCTGGAAAGCCACCGCACAGCAGCCCGCCCCTTGTTGATTCCGGCGTTCTTCACTTCCACAACCTTGCTCCCTTCCAGGACCTGGACGTCCAAATTGGCCGTTATGTTCGAGAGATTGTTTATCAACTCGCGCGCGCGGAGTTCGCTCAGCCTGGGGTTTGCCTTTCTATAATGCCAGACAAGGGAGAACTCTTTCTCCTCGATATGTGACCGGGGGGTCCTGTCCACCCATGACTCGAGTATTGGAACTATCTCCTTCTTCCAATCGCTGCTCAGCGTCTCTATTGCCTCCCATTGCCCGCCCTTCTCTTTTAGCCATACACCGTGTTCAGCCACCAGGCTTACATCTAGATCACCGAACCACCTGTCCAGCGACCCCTTGTCACGCCCGCTCATCAACACCACTTCATTCCGGGGGTTTTCTGCCAGCTTCTGAAGCACGCCCATGAGCTTAGACCCCGGCTTTGTCTCCGCCGGCTTTGCCGACAGAGGTACCAGTGTGCCGTCGTAGTCCAGCAGCAATAGTGCCCGGCGGCTGTCTCGGAACTCGTCTATCAGCTTTCTCTGGAGCCGATAGGTCAGCGTCTTTGCCTTCATCTCTCGTTGGAGTTTCCTGGTTTGATGCAACCTATCCAGGAATTCGTGGGCCCAGTGCGTCACGTCGTAGCGCTTGAGCCGCTTCTGCATTGTGCGGTTTCGCTCTACCTGCTCCTGGTCAGGCATTGCCAGGGCTTGCTCGAGTGCGCGGACGATCTCCTCCTGGCTGTTCGCATTTATCGTGATAGCTTCGCCCAACTCCTGCGCCGCTCCGGTGGTCTCACTGAGTATCAGTACTCCTCTCCCGTCCGCTTTCGTGGCAACATATTCCTTTGCCACCAGATTCATCCCGTCTCTGAGAGGTGTAAGCAGCGCCACGTCAGCCAGGGCGTAGAGAGCGGCAAACGAGTGGAACGGTAAGGCACGGTACAGATACCAGATAGGCACCCAGCCTATGGTCCCATGCTTTCCGTTTATCTCGCCCACCAGTCCATCGACCTGTCTTTTCAGTTGCATATAGTGGTCGACCTTTGTGCGGGAAGGCACAACCAGGAGAACAAAGACGACCTTCCTCAGATACTGAGGGTTCCTCTCCAGGAACGTGCTGAAGGCCTCCAATCGCTCGGGAATACCTTTGGTGTAATCCAGCCGGTCCACCGAGAGGATGATCTGGAAGTCTCCCAGCTTCTTGCGAAACCTCTTAATCTCTATTTCCGCTCTCTCATCCCAGACAACGTTGGAGAAGCGTTCATAATGTATGCCCATAGGGAAGGCATCGGCTCTCACTATCCTTTCACCTTTGGTTATCTGCCCCATGCCGACCTCGTAGCCCAGAAAACGGTGCACGCTGTCCAGAAAATGGCCGGCGTAGTCATACGTGTGAAAGCCTATGAGATCTGCCCCCAGGAGTCCTTCCAGGACGTCTTCGCGCCACGGAAGAAGACGGAAGACTTCAAACGACGGAAAAGGAATGTGCAGAAAAAATCCTATATCTGCCTTAGGCAACCTCTCTCTCAGGAGTCTGGGCAGGAGCATCAAGTGATAGTCGTGTATCCAGATGATATCTTTAGGCCGGGCGATGCTGGCGACCACCTCGGCGTATGCCGAGTTGACCCGTTCATATGCCTGCCAGTAATCCTTCCGATACTCGGCGTAGAGTGAAAAGTAGTGAAACAGAGGCCAGATGGTCCGGTTGCAGATCCCGTGATAGAACGCGTCGATATCCTGCTGCGAGAGGGAGACCGGGTAGCATCTTTCGGCGAGTAGTCTCGCTGTGATCTCTTCTTCATTTTTTCTTCTCTTGAGGCTAATCCCCGGCCAACCTACCCAGACACAGTCGGAAGACTCATATAACGGCCTTAGACCTGTAGCAAGTCCACCGACACTGGGCTCGAAGTGCCAGGCGCCTTTCTTCTCTTCAATAGTTATCGGCAGTCTGTTCGCAACAATAATAATCCTACGCATACGTCAACACTCCATTTCGATCTTGCTGTCGTCACCTAGGCACACGCTCACCTTCTCGGGGCCCGTATCATTGCCGAATCCCAGTAGCGTTGAACTCCTACCGATGACGCTATCTGTTAGCGACCTGACTCTCGCGATGCGGCAGGCTTCCAGTATTACCGAGCGCTCAACCGACGAGTTCTCGACCACGGTCCCGGCCCTGATGTTGGTGAAGGGCGCTATGGTCGAGTTCACTATCTGGCAGTCCGTGGCGATAAACGCCGGACCCCTAACAAGGCTATTCACGATCCTTGCCCCCTCCTCGACCTGTACTCTTCCCTCGATGCGACTGTTAAGCGCCTTTCCTTTGATATCACGCTCCGAGTATGCATCAAGGACGACACGGTTAGCCTCGATGAGGCCCTGATTGCTGCCGATATCGAGCCACCACCCTGGGAGCACGCAGCTTCTGATCTCTTTTCCCATCTCGAGGAGACTCTGCATGGCGTCGGTTATCTCCAACTCCCCGCGCCACGAAGGCTTTGTCCTGGCTATGGCCTTGTGTATCTCCGACGTGAAGATATACACTCCGATTACGACAAGGTTACTCTTCGGTTCCTTCGGCTTTTCCAACATGCGCGTCACTTTACCTGAAGCGTCAACGTCGGCCACGCCGAACGGCCTCGGATCGTCTACCTCCTTGAGAAGGATGCTGGCGTCGCAGGCGGAGACATAGAACGCCTCCACGAATTCCTTGACTCCGTTCTGAACAAGGTTGTCGCCAAGGAACATGAGGAACTCGGAATCATCGAGAAAACCCTCAGCTATCTGAACAGCGTGCGCCAGTCCCCCCGGTTCGGACTGGCGTATGAACTCTATGCTCGCTCGCCCCCGCCGCTGTTCACCTATCGCTTCCCTTATGTGAGGCTCGGTGTCCGGCGATACGACGATGCCGATGTCCTCGATGCCCGCTTCTACTATGTAGTCGAGCACATGAAGAAGGATCGGCTTATTCCCCACGGGCAGGAGGTGCTTGGGTAGTGTGTGAGTTAGGGGTCTGAGCCGTGTACCCTTGCCGGCAGCCAGGACTAAAGCCTTCATCCGGCCATCCTCCTACGGTGTCTGGTGACCTGCCCCATAGCTTCCCGACCAGTTGCGCCCCATCGCTCTGCCCTAGTCGCCAGGAGTATTTGACCGGGCGAGGTACTGCTTCACGAAGTCTATCGCATCTATAGATGTAGGGTCAACCTCGTTCAGCATCGCCAGGTAAAAACTGGCATAGTCGCCGAGGAGAACCAGGCTCATGATCTGGGCTAGGGCACTGTCACCCCTGGCTTGAGCGGACTCATGCGGGATGCCCGCTCCGGAGAGCAGTTCGGTTGTAGCCCGGTAGCGTAGCACAGTCCGGGGTCCTAGCAATGCCGAACGCAGCAGGAGCACATATATCATGTCCTTCGCCCCGGCGGGGAACTCGTAACCGATTACGGCATTATGGTTCAGTTCAGGGAAGCTTTCAGAGAAGGCCCAGGACTTGCTGTTCTCGTTGAACTGCGCCTTCCAGCGCTGAGCCACCTCTGCGAGTATCTCTGCTCCGTAGACTACTGCTACACGCCCTGACAGCCTGCTCGCCAGTTGCTTTGCAGGGTTTGACGCAAGAGGCTTGGTCTCGACGAAGTCATCCGACAGTTCTTCCAGAATGCCCACTGTCTCGTTCACGTCTGCCGCCTTATCTGTGATGAGACCGAGCTTCTGAAATATGCCGACCAGAGGCAAGAAATTGTAGGGAAACGCTGCCCTGGGAGGTGCCCGGTAAGACACTATGTAGGCAGGGATGCCTTCGCCTTCAGCCATCTGCCCCAGCCTGCCACCGGAGGTGATTACTATCTGCTTTGCCTGTCTCTTGGTTGATTCGCTGAATGCCGAGAGGGTTTCCTCGGTATTCCCCGAATAGCTCGAGGCGATGACCAGCGTCCTCTTATCGACAAACGTGGGCAGCCCATAATCGCGGTGCACCCATACAGACACTCTGCTTTCCATCTGGGCCAGGCGCCGAGCGATATCACCGCCGATAGCCGAACCGCCCATCCCCAGGATGACTATGTTAGACACTTCGGAATAGTCCACCGGCAGGTCAAATCTCAGCACTGCTTCCCACGCTCCCTGGCACTGCGCTGTGAATGCGTGCAGGTGATCGAGCATGCCTGATCTATCAAGCTGTCGGTAGGCTGAGGGTTTGTCCAGATCCACTATACCGGTCCTCCATATCCCGCCGGAATCGCCCCGGATAGGCTGGCATCCGGTCGGCGTTCAGTAGAATACTCTAATCGGGCGATTCGGGCAACCTGCTGGCTTGTCTGGGGAAGAACACGTAAGGGCCCGTGGGGTCTGGCCAATCGCGACCGCCGGTGAGTACAGCAATACCCGCGGTGCTGCCGGTGCTGAGCCATTACCGTCGTATTCGCAGCAAGGGAACCGGCGATACCGTATAGCGAGGAGACGCGGCAAACCCGTGTCGACATCGGATCCCTGTAGCCGGGAGCGTTGACTCCTCTCGACTGGCTCTGCTAGACTGCGCCTGCGTTGCGCGACCGTGGGAGAGGCTCCGGTGCGCACAGCACGGCTTGATCCCTGCGTGGCGATGGTCTGAGACGTCGCATCACCGGGTCCGGTAGTGGGAGGACCAGAAGTCGGCCACGACAGAACCCAGCGCGGACGCGGGATAAGCGGGCACATTCTGATCAAGACGAAGGAGGTAATATGGCAGATCCTCGAGTGGATGCTATAGCCAGAATTCTGGTCGATTACTCCGTTGAGATACAACCGAACCAGCTGGTGCGCATCACCGGTACTCCCGAGGGCGCACCGCTGGTGCTGGCCGTCTACCGGCAGGTGCTGGAGCGGGGGGCCCATCCGTGGCTCCAGTTGGGGTTGGAAGGAACGCAAGAGCTCTTCCTCGCCTATGCCGATGATGCCCAGCTCGATTATATCCCGCCGTTTGTGAAAGACGCCATTGAGCAGATCGATGCGAGCATCGGGATCTGGGCCGAGGTGAACACCAAGCAGTTGACCAGCGCCAATCCTGCCAGGCAGGCCCGCCGGGCGGTGGCAATGCGTCCTATGTCTGAGCGGTTACTGGAACGGGCGGCCAGGAAAGAGCTGCGGTGGACTGCAACTCTACATCCCACGCATGCCTTCGCTCAAGATGCGGAGATGTCGCTCCGGGAATTCGAGGACTTCGTCTACAAAGCAAGTCTCGTCCACGAATCGGATCCAATCCAGGCCTGGCGGACGGTTTCCAGGGATCAGCAACGTGTGGTCGACTGGTTGAGTAAGGCCAGGGAGATCCATGTCCTCGGGCCCGACACAGATTTCAGGCTCTCGGTGTCAGGGCGGACGTGGCAGAACTGCGACGGCCACGAGAACTTCCCCGACGGAGAGATCTTCACCGGTCCGATCGAGGATAGCCTTAACGGGCATATCAGGTATACCTATCCTGCCTGCGCCTATGGTCGTGAGGTGGAGGACGTCCGGCTTGAGTTCAAGGACGGTAGGGTCGTTAAGGCTACGGCGGCCAAGAACGAAGAGTTCCTGTTGCAGATGCTGGAGACAGACGCAGGCGCACGCTACGTCGGGGAGTTTGCCTTCGGGACCAACCGGGGCATCCAGAGGTTCACGAAGAACACTCTTTTCGACGAGAAGATCGGCGGGACGATCCACGTGGCGTTGGGCAAGGCCTATCCTGAGACCGGCGGCAAGAACAGCTCTGCGATCCACTGGGACATGGTGTGCGACCTGCGGAAGGATGGAGAGGTCCGGGTTGACGGCACCCTTTTCCTGAAGGATGGCAAGATCCTGATATAGAGGAGGCATCGCCGGGCCCGTTTAATGCGTGTTCGGCAGACCTTGCTGTCACTCGACCGCTAAGACGCCACGCCGTTATCGGTTCGCTTTCGTCTGCAGGAGCCGCAAAGATGAGTCGTCACTGGACAGAAGAGCTGTTCCTCAAGCACGCTGACCTGTACCGGGTTCTGCTCGAAGGAATGCTCGCCCGGGCCGAAGACGAGGCGCGGGGTGTTGCAGGACTGCTGGATGCCGCAGGGGTTGAAGCCGGCGCAGTGATACTGGACCTCAACTGCGGAATCGGGCGCCATGCCATACATCTGGCCAAACTGGGCTACCATGTCGTGGGTGTGGATATCTCGCCCCGCCTGGTTGAGCGGGCCCGCGAGCTGGCTGCAGAGCATTCTGTTATGGACCTGACTGAGTTTGTCGTGGGTGACGCGCGAGAGGTAGCAGACGCGCTGCCGGGCCGCAACTTCGATGCCGTGATCAGCATGTTCACCTCGCTTGGATACTACGACGAGGAGACAGACCGCTTGATACTGCGCCGGTGCCGTGACCTGACCCGGGCCGGAGGGATCTTCGTCCTGGAGACGGGGTTTCGCGATTCCATCGCCCGCAATTTCCAGCCGTATGGTGTGTTCCGTGTCGGTTCGCTCCTGCTCCTTCACGAGAGGGAGTTCGATCTGGATACTTCGCGCAGCAGGGCCACGTGGACTTTCCTTGAGAAGAAGGGGAGTAGTTATCGTCTACGTGCGGCGGTCGATCTCGATCATCGTCTGTACAGCCTGCACGAACTGATATCGTTATTCAAGCAAGCGGGGTGGCGCTACTGTGCTGCCTACCGCGACTTCGCACTGCGGGAGCCGTCGCTTGATGGGAACAGGCTGGTCATCGTCGCGGACAAAATATGACCCACTGGGAGAAGGTGCCTTTCCCTCAGCGCTGTCATCATAACACCATTACACCTTGTTCACTCCGTGGTTTTGCCATCTTCTCCGGCGACGCTGAGCAGTTCCAGCACCTCATTTATCTGTCCTGACCCAGAGCCCCTCCCCGTCGGTGATCAGCTCGATTGTGCCTTGCCTGTCCGTGCGATAGACGTTGTCTTCGCCCACCCAGTCGATAAGTCTTTCCAGCACCACGGGGCTGGGGTGACCGAAGGGATTGTGCGCCCCCACTGAGATCACGGCCACCTCTGGGTCAACCGCGGCTAGAAACTGCGGCATGGTGGAGGTCATGCTGCCATGATGGGCGGCTTTCAGAACCGTGCTTCTCAGGTTGGGCCGCTGCATGATGAGGTCCAGCTCGGCTTCCTGTCTGATATCGGCGGTCAGGAGGAAGCTGATCTCGTTCCAGGTGAGTCTGAGGACTAGACCGTTGTTATCTACATCGCAACTGGTTCCTTCGAAGAACTGCCGCGGCGGGTTGAGCACGTCGAGTATGATGCCGTCGCCCAGGTCGATCCTCTGTCCTGAGCGAGCAATGCTAAGCTCGATATCCTTATCCTCGATGCGTCGGAGTAACTCCCGGTAGATCGACGAGTCATAGGGTACGCCGGGGTCGAGCACCTGGTTGACCTCGTATGTTTGCAGGACCTCTACCAGGCCCGTGATGTGGTCGGCCTGAGGCTGAGTGATGACCACCAGATCTATAGTCCTGTTCCAGAAGGGGAGCTTCTCGCTCAGTGCCAGACCGATCCTCTGCGTGTCAGGCCCACCATCGACCAGTATGTTCTGTCCGGCGGGCGTCTGAATCAGTATGGCATCTCCCTGTCCCACATCAAGGAAGCTCACACGGAGATTGTGATCGGGTAGGGTAAGGACCGCAGACCAGACCAGGATAGCTACTATCAGGAGGGGAAGGACAGGCCATTTTGCCGAAAGGGGGATGTGGGGGCGAGGAATGCCGTCCGCGGCGTTCCTCAGCCTGGAAGCTAGCTTTCTGAAGAGACCGGTCAACTGCCCACGATAAGAAAGGGACGCCAGAACTGCAGCCAATATACCATAGTAGATCCAGACGTGCCAGGGAGAAGCATTCACCTCCAGTGAGGAATAGGGCAGGGCATCAAGACCCTGTACCACGAAAATGAGATAGCTGAGAAACAGCCAGGCCACCCAGCCGAGTATCTGAGCGGCGAATACAGCGAATAGTCCGACGAAGGCGCACAGCGCAGCTGTTACGATGATGAAGGGCAGAGTGGGTAGACACAGGAAGGTTGCTGGCAGCGCAACCAGCGAGAGCACCCCGAAGTTGTGAGCAATCAGCGGCCCGACCGCGACCGTCGCTGCCAGGGTGGCAGCGAATACATCGGTCATCGCCCTGCCTGTGCCGGTCAGCGCCTTGTTGCCGCCTGATACACGGGCCACTCCCTTCTGGCCCCATGCCTGGAAGTAAGGAAAGAGGAGAACAAGCCCGGCCATGGCCGAGAAGCTCATCTGAAATGATACGCTCCACAGGAGATGGGGATCGATTCCGACCATCACTGCGGCGGCAAATGCCAGGGCTATTATTGCGCTTCGCTGCCTCCCTAAGCACTCAGCCATCAAGAATAGACTACCCATGGTTGCGGCCCGAATGACGGGCGGCCGCATGCCGGCCAGCATGGCATATAACCAGATGCCTGCCATAGCTATCCAAATATGTATGCCACGCTGACGCCCGAAGACGATAACGGCGAAGCTAAGGAACATGGCCAGAATAATCCCCACATGCAGGCCAGAAATGGCCAGCAGGTGTGCTGTTCCCGTCCTGGAAAAGCTCTGATGGAGCGAATCAGGAATGCCTTCCCGCTGGCCCAGCAGGATGCCCTGCGCCAGCGAGGCCTGTGGCTCTGGCAATGCCCTGGCTAAAGAAACGGAGAGGCTTGCCCTCAAGGAACTGATCCACCGCAACGGTGCGAATCCCTGGCCGTGGTCGACGACGTCCACTAACGGGTAGTATATGATGGAGTAAATTCCCCGGTGGGCCAGGTAGCCCGCATAGTCGAAGTCCTCCAACTGGGGAGGAGTCACCAGCTTTCCCGTCACAGCAAGCTGATCCCCGTAACGGTAGGCGGGGTATCTCGATACCCGCATCAGCGCGTTTCCCGACACTTCTCGGCTCTCACCATCCACAGTGATATCGGCGGCCGCAAAGGTCAGCAGGCAGTATGTATCCCGGACGTCGGGCTCCTCTGCCACCCGCCCATGAATGTGCACAACCCCCCTATCGTTGTAGGAACAGAGCGAATCCTCACCCGCTGACGGCAAGCTTGTGCCGTAATGAAGGATGCCGCCTAGAAGGGCCAGGACACATAGGCCGGCGACGATCAGTGTTTTTCTGCTCCCCGGGAAGCAAGGTATAACCGCGAACGGGATGATCCCTATGGCCAGGGCAAGCAAAGGCAGGCTCAGTTCTGAACCCAGGAATGTACCGAGAACCCAGGCACAGCTAACATAGAGAAGCCACACGGAACAACTCTCAATTCAGGCAAGCTATTGTTGTCCCAGTTTACCAGTTTGCAGTGCGTCGGGGATAGGGTCGGGCATGTTCTACCGGCCGAGTCTGTCCGCGATTCACCGTGGTGTTAGAGGGAACCTGTATGCGGTCAGCCTCCACGCGATGTTGATGAACCACCGAAGTGTGGTATACTGGCCGCGAATGAACGCGGACAGGGTCCGTAATGGCATAGCGTTCCCGTGCTCCGTCTGTGCGGGCGACAGACAAGAACCCGCCACGATCCGAGGGGCTCAAACCTGAGTAGGCCAGAACTATGACTGACGCCGTCCTTGGTTGCGTTTCGTCTGGAGTTGCATGATGAGAGAAGTAAGACAGATAAGCCTGCCGGTGAAGGATCTCCCCGACAGATGGTACAACATCATCCCCGACTTGCCTGAGCCCTTACCTGCTGCCGAAGGTGACATGACTGCGATGGGCAAGGCTATCATCAAGGAGTGCCTGAATCAGGAGTTTTCGGCGCAGAACTGGGTAGAAATCCCGGATGAGCTTCATGGAGCTTACCAGCAGATCGGCAGGCCGAGGCCTTTGTTCCGCGCGGTGAATCTTGAAAGGCGTCTCGATACGTCAGCCGAGCTCTATTATAAGGCCGAGGGGCTTTTCAGTCCCACCGGATCTCACAAGATCAACACTGCCATAGCACAGGCATACTATGCCAAGCAGCAGGGATTGGGGAGACTTGTCACCGAAACAGGCGCAGGGCAGTGGGGAACGGCTCTGTCGTGCGCGGCAAGGATCATGGGCCTGAAGGCCACGGTCTACTGGGTAAGAGCAGTCTACAAGTGGAAGGAGGCGAGACGCGATTTTATGAAGCTCTATGGTGCAGATGTCTTTGCCTCTCCCTCAGAGAATACCGAAACGGGCAGAAAGCTGGTGCGGCAGGATTCCGAACACCCCGGGTCGCTTGCGATAGCGATCTCGGAGGGCCTTGAGGATGCCCTGTCTGACGACAGAGCGGCCTATGTGTTGGGCTCGGTGCTAAACCATGTGCTCCTTCATCAGACGATCATCGGGCTCGAATGCAGGAAGCAACTGGAACTGGTTGACCGGTATCCTGATGTCGTCGTTTCCTGCCTCGGAGGCGGAAGCAACTTCGGGGGAATCGCTTTGCCCTTTCTCGGAGATGCCGTGAAGCAGGGTAGGAAGACGAGGTTTGTTGCCGCTCAATCTCAGGCCGCCCCCAATCTACAGGGCGAGTATCGCTACGATAATGCAGATTATTCCGGGATTACACCCAGGCTGAAGATGTACACACTGGGACACCAGAAGGAGATGCCTCCCATTTTCGGTGATGGCATCAGATACCACGGCTGCTCTCCCATTCTGAGCCTTCTCAGGAATAGGGGCTATATCGACACTGTTGCATATCCGACCGATGAGAAATACGTCTTCGATTGTGCGAAGTTGTTTCTGTCGGAGGAAGGGTTCTTGCCCGCACCCGAGTCGGCCTATTCGATTGCTGCCGCGATTGACGAGGCAAACGCATGCAGTGAGGCGGGTGAGTCCAGGACTATATTGTTCAATGTTTCCGGCCACGGGTTTATGGACATGGAGGGCTACAGGCAGGTTCTGCAGATCTAGAACCGCGCCGCCCGGGCTCCCCCTCCGGTTTCTTCCCGGACCAGAGGTATCTACTGTCATGTTGCGACCGGGCCGCTGCGTTAGCCTATGAAATCGTAAGGAGGGTGAATCTATATGGTAGATGAGTCTGACAAGAATCTGGGCAGGCGTGCAGAGCTTGAACAGAGAAGGGAAAGGATTCTGCAGATGGGAGGGTCAAAGGCGGTTGAAGAGCGTCACAAGAAGGGGCAGCTGTCGGCCAGGGAACGGGTGCAGCGTTTTTTTGATCCCGGCACCTTCAGCGAGATAGGAATGCATGTTAGGCACAGAACGACGGCGTTTGGCATGGACCGCAGGGAGGTCCCGGCCGAGGGTGTGATTACAGGCTTCGGCAAGGTGAACGGCAGGCACGTGGTAGTTGCCGCCGAGGACTACACCGCCATGGCCGGGACGTTTGGTGAATACCACGGTAAGAAGTTTGTTCGTGCCGTAGATTTCGCCAAGGACAACGGATGGCCGTTTGTGGGGATGAATGACTCCGGAGGGGCTCGCCTGCAGGAAGGGATGGATACGCTGGAAAGCTACGGCTGGCTCTTCAGGTCTCAGATACTGGCGTCCGGGATCATACCCCAGATAGCGTTACTTATGGGCCCCTGTCTGGGAGGGCAGGCGTACCATCCGGTAATGCAGGACTTTCTCATTCAGACCAGGCACACCGGTTTCATGGGCATTGCCGGACCTGCCTTCGTTAAGACCCAGACGGGCGAGGAGATCAGCCTGGAGGAGCTTTCGGGCTACAAGGCACATGCTATCAAGTCGGGCCAAACACATGTCGTGGCTGAAGACGACGCCGAATGTCTTGAGAAGTGCAAGGAACTGCTGGCCTTTCTACCTGTGAACAACAAAGAGCGGCCCCCACGCATCCGGACGGACGATGACCCGGACAGGAAGGAGGACTTACTAAGCCTGATGCCGGAGCATCCACACCAGCCGTTCGATATGTACAAGGTAATCGCGAAAATAGTTGACGACGGGTATTTCTTCGAGACCCTTGGTCTCCACGCCAGGAATATAATCACGGGGTTTGCGCGCTTCAACGGACGGCCCGTAGGAATAGTGGCCACCCAGCCAAAATGGATGGCCGGGTGCATAGATATAGACGCCGCGGACAAGGGGGCCAGATTTGTCAGGTTTTGCGACCTGTTCAACATCCCTTTGCTCACGCTTCATGATTCTCCCGGCTACCTGATAGGGTCGCAGCAGGACTGGGGCGGGATATTGCGCCATGGCGCCAAGCTCCTTTTTGCCTGGGCTGATGCCACTGTACCCCTGATCGCAGTCATAATGAGGAAGTCGTACGCCGGTGCGCACTATGGCATGCTGGACAAGGCCATCGGAGCCGATCTGGTCTTTGCGTGGCCTACTGCCCGGATCACCATCGTCGGGGCTGAGACTGCTGCCAGCGTGATCTTTGCCCGCGAAATCAGAGAGTCCGCTCAACCCGACGAGGTGCGAGAGCAGAGAATAAGAGAGTATTCGGAGACCTACGAGAACCCCTATTGCGCTGCCGAGAGGGGCTATGTGGACGACGTGATAGACCCATCGGAAACGAGGCGGACCATAAACAGAGCACTGGACGCCCTGGAGGGCAAAACGGTCGCCCGTCCCTGGCGCAAGTATTCAAACATCAATCTCTGAGAAAGGAGGCGACATATGGACTTCGGCTTCACGGAGGACCAGGAGAGGTTCAGACAGGAGGTACGCAGCTTCCTGGAAGACGAGATACGACGGGGAGAATGGGAACCTGCGTGTGATGCCTGGATACAGGGCTTTGATCCCGAGTTTACGAAACGGGTGGCGCAGAGGGGTTGGATAGGTCTGACCTGGCCTCCGGAGTACGGCGGGCAGGGGCGCAGTCATGTGGACAGACTCATCCTGACTGAAGAGATGCTACGTTACGGGGCGCCAGCCGCCTGTCACTGGTTTGGTGATCGCCAGGTCGGGGGCGCGATTCTTTCGTTCGGATCGGAGGAATTGAAGAAGGAATTCTTGCCCAGGATTGCAGGGGGGGAGGCCTATTTCGGCCTGGGCATGAGCGAGCCCGGGGCCGGCTCCGATCTAGCGTCGTTGCAGACCAGGGCTGTGGAAGACGGAGACTATTATGTAATCAACGGTCAGAAGACCTGGACCAGCTGTGCTTACTTCGCCCACTACATCGACGTGTATGCCCGCACAGATCCCGAGGCCCCGAAGCACAGGGGTATCAGCGAGTTCATCGTGGATGCCGGGTCGACCGGGGTCAGTCGTATCCCGATGACAGATATTACCGGCACCGAGGCCTGGAGCGACCTGTTCTTTGATAATGTGCGTGTACATAAGAAGTACCTGATCGGCGAGAAGAACCGCGGTTTCTATCAAGTCCTCCATCAGCTCGATTATGAGAGGAGCGGAATGGAGCGCATCATGGGCAACTACCCATTGTTCGAAGCCATCGTACAGTACTGCCGGGAGAGCAAACTGTCCCGGGATCCGGTGATTCGCAGCAAGCTGGCGCGACTACAGGTCGAATTCGAAGTGGGGCGCTTGCTTGGTTACAGAGTGACCTCGGTTATGGAGGAAGGGCGGACCCCTAACTGGGAATCGGCTATGTCCAAGGCCTATTCCACCGAGTTCGAGAAGCGACTGGCCAACGTGGCTATGGAGATCCTGGGTCTCTACGGGCAGCTGATGCCGGAGTCCAGGTTGGTCCCGCTTCGCGGTATGGCCCCGCACTCATACCTGGGCTCTAAAGGCTACAGCCTTCAGGCGGGCACGACTGAGATATTGAAGAACATCGTAGCTCTGCGGGGGCTGGGTCTACCCGGATCATGATGCGTCGCCCTGATCAGAGTGAGGACTGCCGGGCGACCAGGATGCTCGTGTCTGCGATACAGGATGGCACCGCAATCATTGAGATAGGAGGCTAGCGATGAAGCTCAAGCTGAGTGAAGAACAAGAAATGCTGAGAATAGCGGCCCGTGACTTCCTGGCCGATAAGTGTCCCAGGGCCTTCATCAAACAGATGGAAGAAAGCGAGACAGGCTATTCCAGGGAGATGTGGCAGGAGATGGTGGAGTTAGGATGGATGGGCCTGGCATTCCCCGAGAAGTATGGCGGGGGCGACATGGGTTTTCTCGACCTGGCATTGTTATTGGAAGAGATGGGGCGTGCCTGTCTGCCCGGTCCTTTCTTCTCTACGGTGGTGCTTGGCGGTCTGCCCATTCTCGATATGGGCAGTGAGGAGCAGAAAGAGAGGTACTTGCCGGCGGCAATCCGGGGCGAGAAGATCTTCAGCCTGGCCCTGACCGAACCCGGCCATCGGAATCACGAACCGGCCGCAATTACCACCGAGGCTACTCCGGAGGGTGACGGCTATATAATCAACGGCACGAAGTTATTCGTCCCCGACGCCCATATTGCCGACTATCTGCTGTGCGTGGCCCGAACGAAGCCTGCTGATGAAGTCGCAGTGTTCATGGTAAATGCCAGGGGTCCGCAGATAGACTGCAGGCTTTTGACGACCCTCGGCGGCGATAAGCAATGCGAAGTAGTGTTGGATGGGGTATCGGTATCTAAAGCCGACCTGCTGGGGCGGCCGGGTCAGTTGGCCGCTGTGCAGAGGATCGTTGAGCGCGCCGCCGTGGCGAAGTGTTGCGAAATGGTGGGGAACATTCAGCGGGTATTGGAGATGACCGTGAGCTACGCCAAAGAAAGAAAGCAGTTTGATCGGCCCATCGGCAGCTTCCAGGCCATTCAACACTATTGTGTCGACATGGCGACCGATGTCGACGGAGCGAGATTGAGTACCTACCGGGCAGCCTGGATGCTAAGCAAGGGGCTCCCCTGTACCGGGGAGGTGGCCACGGCCAAGGCATGGATGGGTGAGGCCTCTCAGCGCATCATGGACCTGGCGCACCAGATTCATGGTGCGATCGGCGTTACCATGGAGCATGATCTGCACTTCTATAGCAGGCGTGCCAAGGCTGCAGAGCTTGCCTATGGCGATGCCGATGTCTACCGGGAGATGGTTGCACAGGAAATGGGGTTATAGCTACCCTGGATTGCGATCGCCTCAATAATCACAGATCCTGGCGGAGTTCATCCAGCTCCTTCTCTAAGCTTCTTTGTCCCAGTGATACCGTCAGGTCTCCCCGGGTTCTTTCCGTGATGGCCCGCACGGTGTCGGTGCTCCGTCTCAGGCCATGAGCCAGTAGCTCCGGAAAGTCCATGGCCATCAGGATTCCATAGATGTTGTCCATGATGGTAAGAAGCTCCTCACAGCGGGAGAAGTCCCCGCGTCTGACGCTGTCCAGTATGTACCTCCGCAACTCCCCCACCGACTCGCCCAGACCGTCGAGGTAGGCGGCGTAGCTTACCTGCAGCGCTTCGGGCTTCGGCAAGGCTTCGTCGGCGATCAAGGCCAGCGTGATGTAGCCTTCCGCCAGTTCCTTCTGAGCATCATGAACGAAGCCCGAGTGAAGCAGCCTGCCGTGTCCCGCCAGGTCGCGGCTCAGGTCTTCAAGCAACTGATGTCCTGACGCAAGCAGCTGTCTCGCCCTGTCGGGCTCCTGGCGGTGGATGGCGCGTATGGCATCCGCACTGTAGCGGATTACCTGGCGGCAGTTGCGTAGGGCTTTCTCTCGTGCCCCATCCTCGGCCACGAAGTGCGGCGGCAGATCCACAGCGATTGACTCCAGGTCCTTTGCTGTTTTTGACATCTCCATCCTGCTCACTAGCCCTATGCCTGGCTGGGGGTCTGGGAGTCGGTTCCTCGTTCCTCACTTGCCCGCTTCATCTGTAAGACCAGTTGGTGCCCGGCTTCCCTGACATCTTCCTCCCCCAGCACGGCACTTACTACGGCTACGGAGTTGGCTCCGGCTTCCACTACTTGGCCGATGTTATCCCGGTTGATACCGCCAATGGCCACCACAGGGACAGATACCCTGCGCTTGATCTGTCTTAGCACGTCCAGTCCTACCACTGTGGTCCCACTCTTCGTCGTTGTGGGGAATATGGAGCCCACGGCAATGTAGTCTGCGCCTTCATCCTGGGCTTCTACTGCCCGGGATAACGTGGTAACCGAACAGCCGACTATCTTATCTATGGGCAGTGCGCTGCGGACCACAGGAAGCGGCAGATCGTGCCGGCCGACGTGAACCCCATCGGCATCGACAGCCAGGGCTAAGTCCAGGTGGTCATTCACTATGAACAGGATACCAGCCTGACCACAGAGTTTCCTGAGTTTCTGCGCCACGAGCAGCAACTCTCCTTTTGCAGCCTGCTTGTCCCGGAGCTGGATTGCGCTGGCGCCTCCTTCGATGGCCATTCTTGTGACGTCCGTCTCATCCCTGCCTGCAGCAAACTGCCTGTCCACGATAACGTAGAGCCCTGACAGTCTGTCCGTCTTGTCTCGGCGTGATATCCGCGAGAACAATTCTCGCTCCGCGTCGTAGACGGCGAATCGTGCCTGTTCAAAGCGGCCTGCAGTGAGAGTGTGGCGTAGTTCCGGCAGTTTTGCCAGCTCCTCTATGACGCGAAGGGCTTCCTCTGCCCTCCTGGCATTGGCCGTAACCACGTCTTGCAGGCCCCGCAGGGACATCGACTCCGACAACCGCTGCCCCCCGCCCGAATCCGGAGGGCGGCCGACGTCGTGTGCCGAATCTCTGTGAGACAAGAGCGCTGCGTTCAGTGATACAGTCTCCCGGGCTAGATCGTGACGCAGGCTCCGTAAGCGCCGGCTCAATTCAACATCATTGAGCAGATAGCGAGCGATGTCTTCCAGGACGCGCAATCCTTCTCGCGACCGGTTCACATTGGCATCAATCGTACGCAGCACTTGGAGAGACACTTTCCATGTCCTTCAGCGGCTCAGGCAGCGTGACTTCCCTGGCGGCCTGTATCTGGTCCTGAATACGCGACGGCATCTCCTGCCCCATGTCGCGGAATCTCTTCTCCGTCCAGCGACCGATATTGCGGGGGTCCCTATAGTAGTTCTCGCCAACACGTCCGACGGGCTCTCCACTCTCCTCCCACACCGTCTGCAGCGACTTGTGGTAGGCAAAGCTGGATATGACTCGCGATAGGTTATCGCTGCCGCACAACGAGCATTCCGGGGCAAATGGCGCAGACAGGTTCCTTACCAGGAAGCTAGATCTTCTCTCGCAGTTGTGGCACATGAACTCGTAGATGGGCATAGAATACCGCCTGGTTCAGCTGCTCTTGGACTCGCCTGACCGCCGGCCTGACTTCTCTCTCTTCTTCTGCTCTATCTGAGTAGCCGGCCACTCGCCCTTGTCCATCCTGTCGGTTATCTCCTCGTATTCAGGAGGCGACTTCTCACCGCCACTCATTCTCCGGTTCCACTCAGCCAGTGCGCGCGGATCATTGCGCATCATGCCACGCGTCAACTGACGGTCCGAGAGTATGCTCTCATAGACATCCCTGTGTGTCCTCCCTACCGAGAACGCGGAGAACACCCTGCTCAGCCCGGCTTTGCCGCACCCGGGGCATGCCGGCGCCGGGGCGTGAAACCCCTGTTGATATGAACTCATGGTCCGACGGCAGTTATCGCACCAGTACTCGTAGATAGGCATTTCTCGTTTACGAAAAGATTCTAGCACAGCGGAACACGGCCACCAAATTCTGTGGGAGTGCCGGGGCCGGTTCGCCGGTCATGATTATGTGCGGGAGGCACGACAAGCAGGTCTAGCAATGGCAGCGCCCGGCGGGCACGTAATACCTACCATGCCTGCGCCAGCGGCGGATGGCGGGTAGCTCTGGCTAAGGATAGCCCGGTTCTTTCCCCATGAGGGCGACGGCCGATACCTGAGGAGGCCCCCCGAACGTCTGCGATAGGCCGAGTCTGGGATCATCGAGCTGGCGCTCAGGAGATTCTGCCCGGCCCTGGAGCTGTCTA
>PWRA01000092.1 GCA_003556385.1 Dehalococcoidia bacterium
AAATGCCGAAGCCCTCAGGGACGACGTCTGGCAGGCCCAGATCCAGGATTTGCTGGAGTTCTACGCCGCCTGGGTGCCTGGCACCTTGAAGGATGGAGCCGCCTATGCCGAGATGAACCGTCAGCTTGGCTCGGTGTTTGCGGCGCGCAAGGCGACCCGTGATTTTGGGCCGACCCAACTTGGTGATGCGGGTGCTGGTCTGCCAAAGTGTTCTCTTGACGGGGCTTTCGAGACCGTTTTGCCCGACCGGATGCCGTTGTCCCTCGTGCGCGAGCTTGGGTTGTCGCGTGGCGAGCAACTCGATGCGCTGGGCGTGATCAAGCGGCGGGCTGGCGATTCCGAACAGTTCACGGCCTACGCGCGGGTGGCTGCGTATTCATGGCTCCGTCAGTTGACCGGTGACCAGTTGCAGCGCCTCCGTGCGGCCTATGAACCGATGGTGGTTGCAGGGCTAGCCACACGGGTGCGTGGCAACGCCGGCCGCTATGGTGATTTTCCGTTTGATGCGCAACTGCTCTACGACTTCCGGCTGCGCAACGCGCTTGGGCAGGAGGCTTTGGACGCGGCGACATCGGCCGCACTGTATCAGCTTGATTCGGAACTCAAGGCGATCAGGAGGCAAGCCGGCCGTGAAGGCCATCAATGCGGTGAGCCGGTTCCCTATGCCGCGATCCTCCAGGCCGATGGCGACCGGATGGGAAAACTGCTGGCGCGAGCACAAAGCGCGGACCAGTCGCGGGAGATCTCCCGCGCGCTCCACGGGTTCGCATCCGAGGTGCGCAGCCTGGTGCGCGAGCATCATGGACATGCGGTCTACGCCGGTGCGGACGATGTGCTGGCGCTGCTGCCCCTGGACAGCGCCGTAGCCTGTGCGCAGGCGCTGGCCAATGGTTTTGCAGTCGCGCTTGGCCCGGTGGCCCAGAAACTGGGCTTGCCCTCGCTCGACCATCCCACCCTTTCGGTGGGGCTGGGCATCGGCCACCTGATGGAGCCGTTGGGCAGTCTCCGAGCCCGCGCGCTGCGGGCCGAGCAACTGGCCAAGGGAAATGCCTTGCCGACCGAATGCCAACGCAATGCCCTGGGGATTCTGCTGGGAATCCGGTCGGGCGGGGAAACCCAGTGGCGGGCGCGCTGGAATGATTCCACGGCATTACAGGAGTTGCACGACTTCACTCAGGAGTATCGCGCGGCGCGCCTGTCAACGCGCGTCGCCTACGATCTGCGTGCGATCGACCGACGGTTGCGATGGTTGCCGTTGCCGGGCAGCGAGGCAAGCCCGGAGGATGAGGCAATCGCCCAGGGTATGCGCGCCGCAGAAGTGCACCGGATGCTGGATCGTGCGCGGAGGTCAGGCGGGGCCGAGAAGATACCGGCCGATTTGCAAGACCGCATTGCGCAACGGGCCGGAGCGGTCCCGCTGGCGCAACTTGCGGACACGTTGATCGTGGCCCGGTGGTTGGCCGCTCGCACTCGCGTTGATGTGGAGGCACGTTGATGGCTAGAAAGCACAAGAACGGTCCAACTCGCTACGCCAAGAAGGTTTCGGTCGCGTCGGTCGGGATGGCCGGAACGGCTCTCAGCAGCTCCACGCCGCAATCCTCAGCAGTTTCCGCCGCAGCCGCTGGCGTTGCCGCGCAGTCTAGCCGGACGCTGAGTCTGACGCCGCTCGCGCCAATCATCGTGCGCTCGGGCCGGCCCTTCGACGGCCGGACCGGGGTCGATCCGGCGCGGTTTCCCCCACCGTCGACCGTTGCGGGCTGCCTGCGCACCACCTGGGCGCGTGCGCAAGGTGCAGTGTTTCCGCTGGCACCCGAGTCCAAGACGCCGGATGTCTCTGTCGCGCGCCTGAACGGGCTCGCGGTTGCGGGTCCACTGCTGCTGCGCGGCTCCACCATCCTCCTGCCCAAGCCGGCGGATGCCCTGTATTTCGGGCATGGCGGGCAGGCACAGTGTGTCCGTGCTGAGCCGCGACCGTTTCCGGCCGGTTGCGGCTCAGATCTTCCCGATGGCCTCCTTCCGGTGCAGTTGTCAAGGCCAGTGGACGGGAAGTGGGGGCCCGGACCGACCTGGTGGGCTTGGCAGGATTGGTTCGATTACCGTCGTGGCGGCGAGGTTTCGCATGTCGATCTGGAACGACGCGGCTGGTCCCCCACTAGCGGGGATCAGCGCACCCATGTAGCGATCGATCCGGGTACCCGGGCTGCGGCCGATGGCCGTCTTTTCCAGACCGAGGGCCTGGATTTCGTGTCGGATCCCAGAGACGCTGCTTCTGGGATGATCGAGGATGAATCGCTGCGCCTGTTGGTTCGCTTTGCCGAGCCGCTCCGTGCGGGGCTGGTGACGCTCGGTGGCGAGCGCCGATTGGCGGCCTTGGCGCCGGAAACTGGGCACGTTTGGCCGCAACCGCCGGATGGTTGGTTCGACGATGTCGCGCGGGCCGGGGGACTCAGCCTCACGCTGATTACGCCAGCCGTGTTCGCCGCCGGCTATCTGCCGGGTTGGCTGGACGCGGATCGGACAGGCACTCCACCGCATGGGGCCTTCGAGGAGGCGAGCCCGGCGAGGCCCCGGTTGCGCCTGCGCGCGGTTGCTGTCGAACGCTGGCAACCGCATTCCGGATGG
>PWRA01000146.1 GCA_003556385.1 Dehalococcoidia bacterium
CATATCATGAAACAGGAGGGCCAGAGCCATGGATTTTGAAATACCACTGGACAGAATGAGCACTTCAGACAAACTGAGGGCGTTGGAGAAAATCTGGGACGATCTGCAGCGTACCCCTGGTGCAGTTCCTTCTCCGTCCTGGCACGCTGATGTCCTGCGGAAGAGGGAAATAGAATATAAAGAAGGATCGTCCGGATTCACAGACTGGCCCGAAGCAAAAAAGAGAATCCGGGATAGTCTTCCATGAGAAGGCCTGGAGGTTACACATGAATCAAACATGATGGGAGATACTGTGAGCAAAGAAGCAGCAGACTTTCTCGAGCTAGGTGTTGCTGAGCATTTTCCGATAAAAATACTCTAAGACATATGGGACAGCATTGCTGCTGGAGCAGAAAATGGGAGGAGATGGATGACTGATATCACTGTACCCATGGAGACAATTACCGGAAAGATCTTTATGCTGCGTGGAATGAAGGTCATGCTGGACCGGCTTGCCCCGTTGAATTGTTCGAAGAACAAGCCCATAGGGCATTCAACTGGGGTGATCTGGCAGAGCTTTACGGAATAGAGACCAAGGTCCTGAAGAGGCAGGTTCGCAGAAATATTGATCGTTTCCCTGATGATTTCATGTTTGAGTTGACCAGTGAAGAAGAAAAAAACATGAGGTGCCAGATTGGCACCTCAAGCTGGGGCGGATCAAGATTTACCCCGATATTTTAAAGCGGGTAACAAAAGTTAAGCTGTCGGCAGTAAGGAGATTTATATGGCCAGGATTGCGGTTAATCCAGAACTTCTGGTTTGGGCACGGCTGCGGTCCGGACGAAGCATTGATGCCTTGGAAAGACTGTTTCCAAAACTTGAGTTGTGGGAAAATGGTGAGTTGCGGCCAACATTGAAACAACTGGAAGACTTTGCCAGGGCTACTTATCTGCCCATAGGCTACTTGTTCCTGAATACCCCCCCTGAAGAACACCTGCCAATTACCGACCTTAGAACCATGGGCAGCAAAGAGAGAGTCCGGCCCAGTCCGGATATGCTGGATACAATCTACATCTGCCAACAACGTCAGCAATGGTACAGGGAGTTTGCAAGATCTACAAAAGAACCTCCCAAGGCTTTTGTGGGTTCAGGAAGTCCGGCTGACGACATCGTTTATACAGCTGAATCAATCCGGCACGAGATTGGGTTTGATCTTGAGCTGCGCCGCAATATGCGTACATGGTCCGAGGCCTTGCGATATTTTATTAATCAAGCGGATATCACGGGCATATTGGTCATGGTCAGTGGAGTAGTGGGCAGCAACAATAAACGCAGGCTTGAGCCTGAAGAGTTTCGGGGCTTTGCCCTGAGCGACGATTTAGCTCCCCTGATATTTATAAACGGTGCAGACACCAAGGCTGCTCAAATGTTTACTCTGGCCCATGAGCTGGCCCATATCCGGCTTGGCCGATCCGTGCTTTCCAATTCACAGCCTTCCTTGCTGCCAGATCATGATGTTGAGAGGTGGTGCAACCAGGTGGCTGCAGAAATGCTTGTTCCCCGGGAAGCAATGCTTTCAGAATACAATTCCGGAGATGAGTTGCATAATCAGGTGATCCGTCTGGCCAGGGTATTCAAGGTCAGCACTCTGGTGATACTGCGCAGGATTCATGATGTTGGCGGGCTGGATCATGATCAATTTTGGATAGAATATCAAAATGAGCTCAAAAGACTGCAGCGCCTTCCCAAGGGAGACGGCGGGGATTTCTATCTCACTCTTGGAGCCAGGGCTGGCAAGCGCTTTACTCGTGCCCTGATAACCAGCACAATTGAGGGCAGATCTTCCTTTACGGAAGCTTTCAGGCTGCTTGGCTTCAAGAGGATGTCCACCTTCCGCAGACTTGGACACAGCCTGGGGGTCTCTTTCTGATGGCTTATCTGCTGGATGCCGACGTGTTTATCCGGGCCAAGAATCTTCATTATGGACTTGATTTCTGCCCTGCTTTCTGGGACTGGCTGATAAAAAACAACCTGAACGGCAAAGTTTTCAGTGTGGAGAAAGTAGAAGATGAGGTCATGGCGGTGAAGGATGAATTGTCAGATTGGGCAGATGCACTGGGTTCCGGCTTCTTTCTACGGCCAGACAGCTCGACTTTCCCATCTTTGGCCATGGTCAGCAACTGGGTGACTGAACAGGATTATGAACCTTCAGCCGTAATGTGGCATCCTGAGAGTGAGGCCCATGGGTCTGAGTTTGAATCAAAATTGATCCGGAAGGTTTTTGATTTACCAGGACGAGATTGATTGATAAGAAGATCCTCGAAAGGTCTATACCATCGAGGAGAACACCTTGTACATATTTTACGTAGATGAGACAGGCAATCTGGATACCCACGGGATACATCCTGGCATGGAATATTCAGCCTCTCCAAAGGATTGGCTGTATGTACTTACCGCACTTGGTATATTTGAACACAACTGGCGCAAGTTTTACGATCCCATAGCCGCAACCAAGAAAAAGCTGCTCCAGGCCCATAATGCAAGCCAGATATCTCTTGATGAGTGTGAAATTAAATCAAACTGGATAAGAATATCCAAAGAAAGACAAAAACATCCCTTCCTTTCATTGCTGAGCCTGG
>PWRA01000158.1 GCA_003556385.1 Dehalococcoidia bacterium
CTCTGTTCGCCGTTTCGGTGCCTGTCGGCCTTCTGCTTTCCTCCCTGTCCCGAGGTCGCGGCAGGTTTCTGGACCGGCTGGGTACCAGGCTTTCTCCGATCTCGGTGGCGCCGGGCTGGTTCTACGGCATCTTCCTCATTCTTATCTTTTACGCTGGATTGGGTCTCCTGCGTCCGGGCGGGATGGTGGACTTGGGGCTTTCTCCAGGAAGCCCCGGGTACGTCTTGAGTGTGCTAAGACATATGGTTTACCCCGTGTCCGCCATATTGCTCGGCTCTGTTTTCGTCGCCATCTATTCCTGGCGTACCTTCTTCGTAGGGCACTCAAACGACGAGCAGGTTGAGCCGCCCAGGGGCAGCGAGTCATCCACGGGAACCGTCGACAGAGGGTCGTTCTTGCGTCCAAGTCCGCCCCGCGTCATCATGTACTTCCTGGTTATGGTGACCAGCCTCTTGATGGGATCGATCATTGTGGAGGTGATATTCAACTGGCCGGGCCTGGGTCGGCTACTCTACCGGGCCATCCAGATGAACGACACTCCGGTCATACTGGGATCGCTCGTGATCTATGGCTATGGGCTTGCGTTCCTGACAGTGATGGTCTTCCTGCTGGACTTCTTGGACGTGTGGCTGATCCAGAGGCGAGGATGGGTGGCTGCACAGGGAGGTAAGTGACGCATGGCCGGGAGCCTATCAAAGGTGAAGCAACTCGGGCGTTACCCATCGCTGGTCGCCGGGCTGGTGGTCATTGCCGTGCTGGTCGGCATTGCCCTGTACGCGGTTATTGCCATCCCTTACCCGGAAGCCGTCAGGCTGTGGCGGGGGGAGCCGGGTGTCTGGGATGAGAGTCCCAGGAACGCTCACCCGATCTGGTGGGACTGGTTCACCCGGGACCGCCTGCCGCGCACGATTATCGTCAGCAGCCAGGATGAGGGGGAGGTGCACGTTGAGCCCCTGGACGACGCCCGCAAACTGGTCGAGGTCGCGCTGCCCTTCAGGTACGCCTATGACGCCTTCCCCGGCGAGCTCACTCTGTTCACATGGGTGACCGGGGGTGACCAGCGTACGCCTATCTCCGTCTCCTGGGATGCGCCAGCCGATGGGACGATAGTGCTGCGGGAGGATTCGGTGCGAGAATATCACCGCTACTTCATCTCCCAGGACCGGGATCTCCGGGACCGGTTGGGGGTGGTGCCCCACCGGGGGTTGTTCGCCGACCCGCAAGACGCAGGTAGCGCGCTTGAGGGGGTCTACCTCCTCATGCTGAAGGCGGAGGTTCCCCAGGATGCTGAGGTCGAGGCCAGGCTGGTTGTGTATGGTCAGGTGCACGGCCCGTTCGGGACCGACCACCGACGTCGGGACCTGACGGTGGCTCTGGGGTGGGGAGCGTTTGAAGGGCTTCGGTTCGGGGTCCTGGCTGCTCTCGTCTGGCAGATCGGTACTGTCGTCCCGCGAGCGGTGAGCAGGCGGCATAAGGGAAGAATCGATCCCCTCTTCCAGCGGCTGACTGATGTGCATATGGTACTGCTGGCGTTGCCAATCTTGATCGTCATCGGCCACCTGTCGCCGGGCATAGGAGTGTTGGGAGTGCTGATTGTGCTGAGCCTTCTCATAGCAGCGACAAGGGTGTTGCGGGCGAGGTTCCTCCCATCAACCGGAGCGCCGTACGCCGGGCCGGCCCGGAGGTCCAGTACCATGATGGCGGCGTTTCTGCCCTCGTTCGTTCTCGTCATTCCTGCGTTCGTCTTTCTGGGTGTGGCGCTCGCGCTGTTCTTCGGTTTCCACAATCCCGTGCTTCCCTGCTGGGGAAGCGTACTCCACGACGCATCCACGCATCATGCAGCGTATATGGGGCATTACTACAAGCTCATCCAGCCCGTGGTCCTGCTGCTACTGACAGCACTGGGCTTCGGTCTGGTGGGCTACTCCCTCCACCGCATCTATCACCCGATGGCCGAGACGGCGGAGTGAGACTGCTGCACGACCCGGGTTGCCCGCAGAGGCGCCTCTACATCGGCCGGCAATCGCTCATGCCCGTGCACCCCTTCCCACACCGGGGATCTCCAGGGTAGACAGCGTTGATAACACTCTGCGTTCGACTGCGCGAACACGAACCACATTGCCTCCCTCTTGGAGACCGAGGTGCCGTGTACTGGATGGACCTACTTGTTGGCCTGTCTCTCCGCCCAGTTACCTGCTCCCGGCACCTTCCACATCTTGCCGGTACCGGCCTGGATCATCAGGACAATCCACAGTATGACCATGAGAATGTAGATAAGTATCGACAGAATCCAGCCGACTATGGGAATCCAGGCCAAGATAAGCAGAGCTACCGTCAGTACGCCGAACGTCATGATCGATTGCCAGGCGTGGAACTTGACGAATGTGCTTTTCTTCTCGATCACCACAAAGATGATCCCGGTTAGCCAGGTAAGCACGTAGCAGAGAAGCCCCGCTATATTGGCCGACATACCAGTGCTGCTCTCCGCCTCAGGCTGAGCGGCCCCTCCGGTTGGCGCCGCACCGGCACCAAGTGACGCGCCGCACTTGGAACAGAATTTGGTCTCATCCGGGTTTTCGGTACCGCATTTTGGACAAAACATATTCACCTCCTAAC
>PWRA01000134.1 GCA_003556385.1 Dehalococcoidia bacterium
GGTCTTCCTTGGCATGCAGGCCCTTGCCGCTGCCCTGTCCGATGCCCACAACGTGAAGCGGGGTGTCCGTGAACTCCCCGGCCAGTTCTTCTGCCACGAGCAATACGGAGCTTGCTCCGTCGCTTATCGGGCAACAATCGTAAAGGTGCATCGGCCAGGCAACCACGGGGTTGGCCCGGGGGTCATGCAGGAACTCCTTTTCATCTCTCCAGTCCGGTACCGGCTCTCCTTTGCTCTTCGCCCGTTCCATCCTCTGATTCATGATGTCGCGGATCGACAGATTGAACTGCGCCTTGGGATTGAGGCGCGCATTATTGTGGCTCTTTATGGTTACATTCATCAGGTGCTCCCGGTTGGCGCCATACCTGGCGAAATACGCGGTTGCCGTGGCCCCGAAGACACCCGGGAAGGTGAATCCCGCCTTTACTTCGTACGGAATAGCCGCCATGGCCAGGCCCTGCGTCACTTCTTCTGTGCTGCGTTTCGACATCTCCTCCACGCCACCGGCCAGCACGATATCGTAGAACCCGGAAGCTATTGCGAACACCGCCTCCCTCAGGGCGAGCGCGCTCGAGGCACAGGCGCCTTCCGTGCGCGTCGCCGGCTTCGGCGGTAGTCCGATCAAGTCTGAGATTATCGGCCCCCAGTGTCCCTGACCGACAAAGAAATCGTTTGTGAAGTTCCCCAGGTAGAGAGCGTCGATGTCTCCGGGGTCCATCCCTTTGTCCACTGTGGACAGCATCTCCTTGAAGGCGTCGGCAAACAGGTGTTTTGAGTCCTTGTCCTTGAACATACCGAACCTGGACATACCGGCACCCACAATCGCCACGCCTCTACCGAGCTTTCTTCTCTTCTGCATTTCAACTCCTTGCGCGGAGGTCTTCTTACCGCTTTGCCCAGTATAGCAAATGTTTGATCGACTCAGAAAATTATCCTGGGTCGGCATTCGTTACAGAAGCTGACCTGCTTGATGTCCGTGTCGGCCAGGCTGTTGGAAAAATGCATGACACACGTGGGGCTAGTGCAATGCCTGAGGCCGAAGGTATGGCCCAGTTCGTGGACTATTTCCTTGACCGCCCGTTGCAGAAAGAGGGCTTCATCCCGCGGCAGGCCGTAGTACTCCTGTCTGAGCCGACACAGCGAGACGATCGCTCTTCCCGAACCAGCGTCCGCTTCACCGAACACGAAGTTAAGCCTGGGAACATAGAGGTCGGCTTCCGTTATGCCGACAACCCTTTCCGCTCCTTCTGGGTTACCAAGCGAAGCCAGCAGTGTTGACGAGAGATATTGCTCCCTCTCGGGGTTGTATGCCAATGATAGATCGGTAAGCCCTGCTCTGATCGCTGTCGGGCACTTGAAAACGCCGCCGGTCCGCTCCCTGAGCTGTGCCATTGTGTCATCAGCCACGTTGCCCAACGGCTCAAATACGATCTTCACTCGATTCCGCGTCCGGCGCTTTCTGACGGATGATGCCGTGACATTGTACCACAACGCGAGCAGCGTACGATGCTTAAGTAGTATAATTGCCGGTATCGAGGTGAGCGATTGGACTACAGCCAGGCAGTAGCGTATCTGGACAGCTTCATCAACTATGAGCAGATCCCGGGTGTAGCTTATGCTGCGCCGGGTTACAGCCTGAGCCATGTCGAAGAACTGCTCAGCCGCATGGGTGCTCCCCAGCTCGCAGCGAGGACGGTTCACATTGCGGGGACAAAGGGAAAAGGGAGTGTAGCAGTCATGACGGCCGGGGTCTTAAGCGCCTCGGGATACAGGACGGGTTCATATACCTCTCCCCACTTCCACGACCTGAGGGAGCGGATCTGCATAGACGGCAGCCTGATCTCGGAAGAGAGGTTTGCCTCTACTATGGCAGGGATCAGGCCTTTCATCGAAGCCATGAGAAACGAGCCTGCCGTCAGGCAGTTCACCTATTTCGAGGTACTGACTGTTCTCGCGTTCGCCTATTTCAGGCAGGAGCAGGTCGGGTTCCAGGTGCTGGAGGTGGGCCTGGGTGGACGGCTTGACGCCACAAACGTGGCCAGGCCCGACGTCTGTGTCATTACCCCGATCAGCCTCGACCACATGCAGATTCTGGGCAGTACGCTGGAGGAGATAGCTCGAGAAAAGGCGGGCATTATCAAGCCGGGCTGCCGGGTGGTGCTCTGTCCTCAACCACCGGCGGCCGCTTCCGTACTCATCGATATTTGTCGTGAGAGGAAAGCCGAGGTGGTTCAACTGGGTAAGTACGTGACCTGGCGCAAGACGGGTGGCGACCTCCTTCATCAGTCGTTGGTCATCGAGGGTATCAGGAACACTTATCAGGTCGACATTCCCCTCCTGGGAGACTACCAGCTCGAGAATGCAGCTGCTTCAGTTGCTGCCCTGGAGATACTGGCATCGGCCGGCTTCGCCATCTCGGGGGCGGATATCGCACGCGGTCTCGCCGATGTGAGGTGGCCCGGCCGCTTTCAGGTGCTGCGCCGGGATCCCATGGTCCTGGTGGACGGGGCCCACAATGTGGCATCGATGAGGCGACTGGTCGATAATATCAGAACATATTTCAGCGACAGGCAGGTGCTTCTTGTTTTCGGTACCTCGAACGACAAGGACGTACCGGGCATAGTAGCCGAGTTAGCGGCCCTCTCTCCCAGGGTGGTAGTCACCCGCTCGGTGCAGTCCCGCGCTGCTCTGCCTGCCTCCCTCGCTGCCCAGTTCAGCAAACACGGCGTCGGAACTGAAATCAGTGAATCTGTGCCTCAGGCTCTATCGCGAGCGCTATCTATGGCGGAGGAGCAGGACCTGATCTGCGTTACCGGCTCGCTGTTCGTCGTGGCAGAAGCGCTGGATTACTTCTCTATGAGCTGAGTTTCCATGGGAGAGGCAAGGGCTTCTGTGGGTAACATCTTCCTTAGCATCTCCTGGAGCGCCATGGTGTGGCAGCACACTTCCCATTGCGAGAAGAAGTTGCAGGTGCAGTGCCATCTACCATCGGCATAGCTTAGGGCGTGCTCATCGTTGTTGCCACGAAAAACAGCGGTCAGGCTTGAGAAGGTAACACGATCTGGCTCCTGGGCATAGCGTCTGGCTTTTTCGATCTTCCCGATAAGACTGGACCGCATGATCACGACCTCCTTCTAGTATATAACAACGGGGATGGAAAGTCTAATCTCCGAAAGACGGGTGCAACTGTGCTATCATAGGCGTTGGCTCAGGAATGAATCTATGGTCGCCCAACCGCAGCTCAGGATGCTCATCGGTCGCGATGAGATAGCTAAGGCAGTAGACAGGCTGGCCTGCGAGATCAAGAGAGATTACTCGGGCAAAGAGCCTCTGTTGATCGGTGTGCTTAAGGGGTCGTTCGTATTTATGGCCGACCTTGTTCGTCGCCTCGACGATCTGCCGCTGGAACTGGACTTCGTCAACCTTTCCAGCTATGGCTCTAACAGGGATAGCTGCGGCAAGATCACGGTGGTGCAGGGGCTCAGGGCGTCCGTAAAAGGCAGGGACGTCCTAGTCATCGAGGATATCGTGGATACCGGCATCACCACCTCTTTCTTGCTCGATTACCTGAGGACGAAGAAGCCCGCCTCGCTGAGGCTCTGTACGCTGACGGAAAAGCCGTCCCGACGCAGAATGACGGTATGCATCGACTATCTGGGCTTCAGCCTGCCCGATGCGTTCATCGTGGGCTACGGAATCGACTTCGACGAGAGGTTCCGCAACTTGCCCGACATATATGCTAACGAGGGTTAAGCATGGATCTGAGCAAGCTCATCTCGGTCGCCAGGGGCGAAACAGCGGCTGATCTGCTGCTCAAGAACGCCCGCATCGTCAACACCTTCACGGGAGAGATCGAGCGGGCCGGCGTTGCCGTTCATGCCGGCCGGATTGCCGGTACGGGTGACTACGACAAGGCCCGGGAGACCATTGACCTACAGGGTGCGTTTCTGGCCCCCGGACTGATCAACGGTCATACCCATATAGAAAGCTCCATGCTTCACCCGGCACGATATGCCGGGGCGGTCGTGCCCAGGGGTACCCTGGGCGTAGTCACTGACCTGCACGAGATCGCCAACGTCTGCGGTCTCGATGGCGTACGCTTCATCATGGAATGGGCGCGGAAACTGCCACTGGACATAATACTGCTGGCGCCTTCATGTGTGCCGGCCGCCCACCTGGAGACATCCGGCGCCCGGATCGGCCCCGCTGATATAGAGGCGCTTCTGGCCGAGCCCGGGGTGATCGGGCTGGGAGAGATGATGAACTTCCCCGGCGTAGTCGGCGGCGATGACGAGGTGCTCAGGAAGATCAGGGCCGCAAGGGGGAGGGTTATCGACGGGCACGCTCCCGGACTCTCCGGCAAAGAGCTGAACGCCTACCTCTCGGCCGGCATTCGGTCTGACCATGAGTCCACAACTCTGGAGGAAGGCACGGAGAAGCTGCGGCGGGGCATGCACCTGATGATCAGGGAAGGCTCCTCGGAGAAGAACCTGGACACGCTGCTGCCCCTGGTCACCGACCACACCTACAGGAGATGCTTCTTAGTGGTGGACGACCGCAGTTGCTTTGACCTGCTCCGGGAAGGCGATATTGACGCCGTGCTGCGCAAGGCCATCGGCGGAGGTCTGGACCCGGTGCGGGCGATTCAGATGGCCACGATCAACACCGCCGAATACTTCCGGCTCTATGACAGGGGAGCCATCGCCCCGGGTTATGTGGCCGACCTGATCACGATTACCGATCTTGCCGCGCTGGAGATCGACATGGTCTTCCATCGGGGCAGGCTGGTGGCCAGGGAGGGCAGACCCTTGTTCTCGCTGCCCGCGGTTAACCCGGAGCTGACAGGCACCGTACGCATTAAGCCGCTCACCACCGGATCATTGTCATTGCGAGCCCCTAGCCGTCCCTGTCATTCTGAGCCCCGCGGCAATCGGGGCGAAGAATCTCGCTGGTCGGGGCAGGCTCTACCGGGCATCCTGAGCGAGGAATCTTTCCCCGTCATCGAGATCGTCCCCGGCCAGATAGTCACCAGGAAGACGGTTAAAAAATTGTGGGTTGCGGATGGGCTGCTGCTGCCTGATGTGGAGAGGGACATCCTCAAGCTGGTGGTGGTGGAGAGGCACAACGCCACAGGTAATATCGGACTGGGATTAGTCCGGGGGTTCGGCCTGAAGAAAGGGGCGCTGGCGTCGTCGGTCGCTCATGACTCCCACAACATAATCGCGGTGGGTACCGACGATCTCGATATCCTCAAGGCGATCCAGGAGATCGAGAGGCTGCAGGGTGGGCTGGTTGTCTGCGCCGGCGGGGAGGTCCTCGCCTCTCTGCCGCTGCCCATCGCCGGCCTGCTTTCGCCCGAGTCGCTGGATGTCGTCGTGTCACAGCATGAAGGCGTCGAGGAGGCTGCCGCCAGCCTGGGTAACTTGCCCCCCGCCCCCTTCGCCATCCTCTCCTTCCTCGCCCTGCCCGTGATCCCCGAGCTCAGACTGACCGACCTCGGCCTCGTGGACGTAACCGAGTTCAGGCTGATAAGGTAGCCTGAACCGGAGAGTACGTGGGCCAGTATCCGTCTTGTGCACGCCCTTCGTGTATGATCACCCAGCGCGGAATGTCAGGGATTTGCTTCTCTAGAGTGCGTTGACGGGTGAGTGGCCGGGGTGTCGGGCTGGCCTTCGGGGGTCCTCTGAAACAGGAGGCACGTATACTCGTTCGTATCCCTGTGGACGGGCATCAAGTCTTCTCGGACAGAGAACCTGTGGAGCTCGTGGAGCAATTCAGCCATCGTGAATTCGTGGTGGGGGACGCCCTTCTCGTGTCCTTCGGTCGGAACGTAGGTACGCGGCTCGACCTCAATCGCCTTCGGGGCATCCGGACGCAGGGGAAGGTTGATACCTACAGTGAGGAAGAGAAAGCCGCCGCTGCGAAGTGAACGGTGGATCTCGTCTATCGTCCGGCGGATTTCCCTGACGCGGTGATGATTGATGACCTTGACGCACAGCATGGCGTCGAACGCCGAATCCGGCCACAGGATTCGGGTCATGTCCCCGGACGCCAGGTCCGCAGACAGCGACTCCCGGGCAAGCCACGCTTGTGCCAACTCCACTGCGGTGGGCGCGATGTCCTGCCCGTGCATCTGGTAGCCGAGCCGGGCGAAGTAGACGAGGTGTCGTCCATCGCCGCAGCCGAGGTCAAGGATGCGGCGGACCCCGCTGTGATCAAATATCCGGTGAAGCGCTTCGCAGTCTTCATGATGATCGTCCGTCATGTAGCCGAAACTGGGCCGCGCCCTGTAAGCGGCCTCCCAACCTGTCGGCTTGCCCTGTTCGCTCAACTTTATGTACCCCCGCGGTTATCAGATCTGCTTGCCATGTCCACGCCTCCTTCTAATACTACCATGCCTCCCGCGACCGGACAGCGGTCCTGGCGGAGGCGGTCTATAGAGCTGTGACGACGCTCGCTGCTCCGGCTAGCGAGGCCTGAGCCGGGCGACCATTATGACGTCGCCGCCATCTCCCGTCTCGGAAAAGGGCTGGCCCTCGTAGCCACCCAGGATCTCCACTACCTCCATGCCCGCGCTCTCGATCAGCAGCCGTATCTCGTTCACAGTCGGATAGTATTCCGCGGCCGGCGTCACGAAGGCTCCAGAGATCCTGTTGTCGACCATTTCCAGGGTGAGGAAGTTGAGAACCGATAAGCGCCGTTCCTCTTCGTAGCGGCTGAAGGTGAGGATCACGTATCCCCTCCCTGGGCCTTCCTGGTGCATTGATAGCTCATAGCTGCCCTCCCTGTTCGACTTCAGGCTGGCTGACGGGAGCATGAAATCCAGGACAAACCTGCCCTTGGGCTTGAGATGACGCGACACCGAGCGAAAGCAGTCGCGTCTGCTCCCTTCTGCAAGCAGGGCGAACACCGTGTTGAGACCCAGTATTACATAGTCGAAGCGCGCTTCAAGCACGAAATCGCGCATGTCGGCCTCTACTGGTACGACTCTGTTGCTCAGGCGGGACGGGACCTTATCTCGAAGGCCCCGGTGCATATCCGGAGAGCTATCCAGCGCATACACAATGTGTCCGGCCTCTGCGAGGGGAATCGCGATCCTGCCCGTCCCGCTGCCCAGCTCAAGTACCATGGCGGGCGCACTGGGGATGGTCCTCAGGTAGTACTCCACGTCGCGGAGACCGCCCTGTACAGCGTCGTAGAGCCGCGCGTTGACGCCGTGGTAGTCTCGCTGCAAATGCGCGCACCCGAGCGCCAGCAGCTTCACTAGTTCAGGCTGTAGCGGTTCATCGACGTTCACGTCCACTGAAACACGCGTCTAACGCTGCCTCGGCACGACCGGAACCCATATCTCGATGATAGACTCGGGGTCCTCGGGGCCTTTGAAGCGCGAGTCGTAGCACTGAATGTCGAACCCATAGGCCGGAGTGTAATCCGAGTTTGCGACCCACTCATGGACTGCTTTGCAGGCATCGCCGAAACCACCGTCTCTGAAATGGTGGGTGAACACGGCGTACTCGCAGGCAGGAACGACCTTGGCGAACAGCTCGACGGGCAGGTCCTCGATCCTGCGGACCGCCACCCCCACCAGGCAGAAGTGCATGGGCGGTGTGGTCTCCTCCTCGATGTGTATTTCGTAACCCTTGCCTTCGACTTCATGCTTGATACTCCGGCTGTGGTTGTCCTCGAAGCGTTGCCACAGCCCGACGATGTCTAGCTGGCCTACCTCCGGTGCGCAGCCGACGAGCCCGACCAGGGTCATCTCGGGTTTCTTGACGAATTCAGGCTTCATGCCTGTGCTCCTTTCGTTCATACTCATTATACTGATAACCGGCGCACGGGGCTCACCGGTTCCTGTCGATCTGCGCCAGGGTTTGGGCCCAGTCCCTCATCGGGCCGGGCCCCTGTAACAGCGCGTACTGCTCGAAAAGCCTGGTGCTTTCCTCTCGCAGCAGCCCTCCTGTGACCTCGGGAAAACGATACTGGGGCATATCGCCCTCTGCTCTGACCCATGCCCGCACCAGGTCGACGGCCCCATCCGCCGGGGACTCGAGCGCGTAGTGGATTCCACCCACGAAGAATGACATCGCCGCCCCCAGGCACATCAGGCACGGCTCGAGATTGGTGAACAGCCTGGCACTGCGTCGTTCGGCAAGCGAGAGTCCCAGCCTATCTGCCTCGTCCAGAGCCGCCAGCTCGGCATGCACGAGGGTACGTTGTTCCCGCTGCTCGGCAGTGGTGGCGCTCCCGATCACCCGGTCACCGAGCACGACGATGGCAGCGATGGGGAGTTCACCGAGCTCAAGTGCCTCTGCGGCTAGCTTCAGTGTGCGTGTCATATGGCGTTCTGCCAATGCCTCTTCGTTCATCCTACAATGGGCTCTTATCGCGCCTGTTTGCGGCGGTCCTTGACCGTCTCGCCGTCTTTGATCACGACAAGGATGTTGTCCGTATCGTCCAGCGATCGTATGTCCCCCAAGGGGTCTGTCCTCGTGATGACGATGTCGGCCAGCTTGCCGGCCTCAAGAGTTCCGAGCCTGTCCTGCCAGCCCAGGCACTCTGCTGCGGTCCTGGTTGTAGCGGCGATAGCCTCCATCGGCGTCATTCCTGCATCGACCATCAGGCCCAGTTCGCGGAGGTTCGTGCCATGCGGAAGAACGCCGGCATCGGTGCCCATCGCGATCTTCACGCCTGCGCTGTGCGCCCGTCGGAAGCTCTCGGCCTGCGCCTCTACGACCTGGCGTGCCTTGGTCACGGCGTGCTCGGCCATTCCACCCTCTTCTCCGGCCTCTAGAACCGCGATCGGTGCGATCATGGTGGGCACTAGGAACGTGCCGTGCTCAAGCATGAGTTCGATCGCCTCGTCATCCAGGTAGATCCCGTGCTCGATAGAGTGGATGCCGGCACGAACGGCGTTCTTGATTCCCTCGGTACCCTGGGCATGGGCCATGACTTTTATGCCTCCCCTGTAGGCAGCCTCGCGCACGATCACGGCCAGTTCCTCAGGTGAAAACTGCGTGAAGTCGGGATGGTCGGTCGGGCTCATGACGCCACCCGTTGCGCAGATCTTGATAACCTCAGCCCCTGCGCGGAGCACCTCGCGCACCTTCACGAGCACTCCGTCCGTACCATCACAACGACCGTCGGGCAGGCCCGGGTGAGACGGAAACACATGGAACTCGTCGCCGGAGCGCATCCAGAAGTCTCCGTGTCCTCCTGTAATTGTGAGCGGCGTGATGCTTATCTGCATACGTGGCCCCAGCACCACTCCCCCGTCAACCGCCTGCTTTGTACCTGCGTCGGCACCGCCCGCGTCGCGGACGCTGGTGATCCCTGCCTCTACCGTCCTGCGCATATACTCCACCGACTTGTAGAACCTCAGTGAAAACGGGGTCGCCATGTCCCGCGCGATGTTGATGCCTTCGATCGTCACGTGAACATGGGTGTCGATGAAGCCGGGCAGAATATGGCCGCCGCAGGCATCAATCTCGGTTATCGGCGGATCAGGCAGGCTAAGACCATCGGCCCTGCCGACTGCCTGAATATGGTTCTCGCTGATGAGCACTCCGGCATCGGGCACAGGTAGGCTTCCCGTACCATCGATGAGCGTACCGTTACGTATAAGCGATATTGTCATCTGACACCTCCGTCTCGAGCGTTATCACAGAGCCCCAACCCGCCACACCCGGGCGCGGGTTCAGTCCCCACCTCTTCCTGAGCCAACCACTCCTCACGAGAGATAGAGAATTCTATCCGCTCCAGAGGTTCACCCCGAACAGAGCACTGAGCTGAGTGAGGCATCCGTGCCGCTATCCGGAAACCGCTCTTCTGGGCACAGCGCATCATCCGTTTGTTGCCCGTCCACGTAGCTGTTCTAACTTCGTGCAGGTTCATCTGGCGGAAGAGATAGTCAACCACCAGAGAGATAGCCTCCGTGCCGTAACCATGTCCCCACGCCTCCTCTTCAGGGAGGCAGATGCCTACATAGGCCCTCTGCGCCTGCTCATCCAGGTGATAGTAGTTGACCCAGCCGATGTGGCGGCCTCCCTGGCAATCGATTTGCCACCGGTGGCTGCCGGGCGGCCGTGCCGCGGGACGGCGGCGACGCTGTTTAAGCTTACTTTCGAACTCCTCCCGGGTTACGAGTCTGAATGGCTGGTCAGGCTCGTCGTAGTATTGCCACTCTTCAAGGTTCAGCCATCGGAAGACATCTTCATCATCAGCATCTCGTCTGTCATCTCGAAGAACGACTTGTTTGCCAGATAACCGCATGGACCCTCCCATAGAACAACTCCCCCCGGCAAGACGCCTGGTGCCGGGGCTTTACTCCTGCGGTGACTTCACTGTCCCCGCCCCCTGTTCGTCAAGTTTCAACTCGTACTCGATCACACTCTGAGACGGATCGCTATGCCACGGATGTCGGCCAACCTCGCGAAATCCACATGCGATATACATGCGCCGGGCGGGGGCGAAGAAGGGAA
>PWRA01000136.1 GCA_003556385.1 Dehalococcoidia bacterium
GCCGGTCTTCGGCCAGATCAAGCAGGCGCGAGGGTTCAACCAGTTTCTGTTACGCGGGGTGGACAAAGTGAGCGGTGAATGGAAGCTCATCTGTACCGGCCACAACCTGCTCAAGCTATTCGGTGCACACCGAAATGGGCTGCTCGGCCGAGAAGTCCTGGCTATCGCGCCAGCACAATAACACCTCTGTACCGTATATTCTTCATCAGTTCACCGTCCATCACCACAAAAACGCTGCCATCCCTTTCCCTCACCATTCCGTCCCATGAAAACTCCCGATCATCTGGCTCTTACTCGGACACACTCCTAGCAATGGGTAGGCTTAGGGATTATAATATGTGCATCGAAGGGTGTGTTTTTGGGGTTTAAAGGAAGACTTCAGTCAAAGGAGGCGCCTATGTTTGACACTCTAAGGGCGATCGTTTCAAAGACAGATGCGGATTACGCCGATATTCGCTACGAAATACTCCGAGAGGCAAGGATTGTCCTCAACGGTGCCGAATTAGGGGAGATCAGCTCGAATACCACCGATGGATATGTATTGCGGGTACTCAAGAACGGCGGCTTGTCCACCATAGCCTTCACGAAGGAGACTGATGCCGAAAGAGCGATTAAGAGCGCCCTGGAGAATGCCCTGCTCCTGTCACGGAACACAAAGAAGCCCGTCGTGTTCGCCCCAACCGAGGTAATCAGAGGCGCCTTCTTGCCGCCCTTGAAAGAGGACCCGCGGAGGATTTCAATCGCAGAAAAGCTGGAGTTAACCCGACACTACAACGACATCCCCCTCAAGCAGGAAGGGATCAGTATGACTAACCTGCAATACAAGGAGGTCGCACGAGATAAGTACTTCTCCAGTACCGAGGGAAGCGAAGTCAGAGAGGAGCTGATTACCACAACGATAAATGGGCTGATTACCAGCAAGGACGGGAATCTCATCCAGAACGTGAGGGTAGGGGCTGGAGGAAGCGACGGATTTGCCGTCCTTAGAAACCGGGATGAGGTGTTTGAGAGGAAAACGCGAATCGCCCTCGACCTTCTCCGGGCAAAGCCGGTAGACGCGGGGGTATACGATGCAATACTCAATCCCAATATGGCCGGAGTCTTCACCCACGAGGCGTTCGGACACTTCTCTGAGGCCGACCTTATCGAAGACAACCCCACGATGAGAGAGAAGATGAGAATTGGAGCGCAGCTGGGGAACGAGGTACTCAACATCATTGATGATCCAACAATGCCCGGCCAACTGGGTTTCTATAAGTATGATGACGAAGGGGTAACGGCCAGACCGGTTCAACTGCTGAGAGACGGGATTCTGATGGGGCGCCTGCACTCGAGAAGGACTGCCGCAGCCTTTGGAGAGCCTTTGAATGGCCACTCGATTGCCGAAGATTACCGTTTCGCTCCCATCATAAGGATGGGGAACATCTTTATCCAGCCGGGAACCAACAGCTTTGAGGAGCTTAGTGAGGAACTAGACGATGGGCTGTATATCCTCGACAGCAAGGGAGGGCAGACCAGCGGGGAGGGCTTCACCTTCGGCGCTCAGTACGCCTATAGGGTCAAGAACGGCAGACCAGGGGAGATGATTCGTGACATCAATATATCCGGGAATCTGTACCGGACGCTGCAAAACATCACCGCCATAGGAAATGACCTGACGCTGAGTGAAACCGGCGGGTGTGGTAAAGGGCAACTCAACATACGTTCCTGCCATGGCGGGCCACACATACTTGTAAGAAACGTTGTCATCGGAGGTGCGTGATGGAAGCACTGCTTGAAATCGCCAGGAAGGTCAGCGATCAAGTGGAGATCTACTCGCTGGAGCAGACCATCGATTCCGTTTCGTTCGAGGATGCGAAGCTCAAGGATATCGATAGCAAGCTGCAATCGGGGACTTCCCTAAGAATAATAAAGGATGGGAAGCTCGGATTCGCATTCACCAGAAACCTGATCAGTGGCGAGGAACTCCTGCAAAACGCGCTCGATTCTCTGAGCGTTGAGGCGGGCTTCGACCTCCCCGTCACGCAGGATCCGGCTCAACTGGATACCTATGACCCGGCTATCGAGACTCTCACCAATACCGATATCGTGGATGAGTGCAACAGGATCTGTGAAATGCTCGATCCCAGAAGGAGTGGGCAGATCAACATAGAGGCCGCACGTGTGACATCAAGGGTGCGACTCCTAAACAGCAATGGAACCGACCTTTCATCGAGGTCGTCTCAATACTATTGCTACACCGCAATTATGTATCCCGGCTCCTATTCCTCGATAAGTCGACTGGTGGCTTCGAAGCATTTTGAGAGAATACCTGACGAACACCTGAACTTCATTGTCAACACCTACAATAAGTCGCTGAAGGAAGCGAGTCCCCGCGGAGGGAAGCTGAAGGTGCTCTTCTTGCCGGGGACCATTTACAGTCTGATGTGGAGGCTTGCGAGCGCCACGAACGGAAAGAATATCTACGAAGGGAATTCGCCGGTCTCGGACAAACTGGGGGATGAGATGTTCGACCGTCAACTGACCGTATATAACGACCCCCTCAATGATCAGTTCCCCGGCGCCCGCAGCTTTGATGACGAGGGTACGCCCTGTCGCTACTTCCC
>PWRA01000156.1 GCA_003556385.1 Dehalococcoidia bacterium
AGTCAATGGCAGAAGGCCAAGGCCGGAAACATAGTACAGTGCAGCAGTTGCAGCCGGATACTGTCCGTCGAGTAGCCGGGGCACAACGAACGAGCGGCAGTCATCTCCGGGCCAGATGAGATTCATAGGCGGAAACACCGCACGATGGGGGACAGCGACATGGCCGAAACATATGAAGGGGCACCCGGCCTATGAGAGGCATTCTCTCGTATGGCGCCTATATACCGCTGTGGCGGCTTGCCCGCGACACCATCGCCGCTGCCTGGGGCAGCGCTTCAGCCGGAGGTGAAAGAAGCGTCGCCAACCACGACGAAGACGCGGTCACCATGGCGACCGAGGCGGCAATCGACTGCCTGGCCGGCTCAGACCGAGACATGGTGGACGGCCTCTATTTTGCGTCCACCACTTCACCCTATAGCGAGAAGGAATGCTCTACTCTGGTGGGTACGGCCATCGACCTGAGAACTGACATCATAACGGCCGACCTCGGCAATAGTTTGAGGGCAGCAACGGCCGCATTGAGAGCAGCACTGGATGCAGTGTCCAGCGGCTCGGCGAACCGGGTCCTGGTTGCCGCAGCCGACTGCCGCATGGGCTATCCCCGATCGAACTACGAACAGGCTTTTGGTGATGGCGCAGCAGCACTGCTAATCGGCAACACCGCCAGAACTGCCATCACGGTGGACGACAGTTACTCACTGTCCAACGAGCTCTATGACGTCTGGAGGCTCGATACCGATACCTACGTCCAGTCCTGGGAGGAGCGCTTCATCATAGAGCACGGTTATCTGGACAACATGGAGAACGCAGTTTCCGCCCTGCTCCGTAAGAATGGGCTCTCCGTTCAGGACATAGACAGGGCTGTCCTTTATGCGCCCACGTCACGGGCGCAACAACAGCTGGCACGCCGGCTGGGCCTTGATGCGGCGACTCAGCTCCAGGACCTGTTGGTCGGGAATGTGGGCATTACCGGCTGTGCTCATGCCTTACTAATGCTTGTCGCTGCCCTCGAGCAAGCTAAGGCCGGGGACAAGATCCTGGTCGCCAGCTACGGCAGCGGATGTGATGCCTTCTTGCTGAGCCTGACCGACGAGATCGAAGGGGGCAGAGGTGATAGGAGGGGCGTACGGGGACACCTGAACTCGAAGAGGCCGCTGTCCAGCTACACAAGATACCTCAGCTACAGGGGACTGCTGGAGCCGCAACCCGGCGAACCGTTCAGACTCTTCCCGGCCGCGACCACCAGTTGGCGAGAGCGCAACTGGGCCATCCGCATGCATGGCAGCAAGTGCAACGAGTGCGGCACCGTCACCTTTCCGATCGAGAGGGTCTGCTATCAATGCCGGAGCAAGGACGATTATGCAGAGGTCAGGCTCTCAGACAAGAGCGCCAAGGTATACACCTACACACTGGACAACCTGGCAGGACGGAGCGACGATCCGACGGTACCCCAGATAGGGGTGCAGTTCGACCTTCAGGACGCGCGGACGTATCTCATGATGACCGATTGTGACCCGGGGGAGGTACGGGTGGACATGCCCGTGGAGATGACCTTCAGGAGACTGTATGAAGGCGCCGGCATGTACAACTATTTTTGGAAGTGCCGGCCCATCAGGTGAAATGCCGGCATAGAGACGAACGATGGCAGAGAAGAAGTGGCAGAAGGTGCCCGGATTCGATTTCACAGACATCATCTACGAGAAGAGGCCCGGGGTAGCAAGGGTCACCATAAACAGGCCCCAGGCATACAACGCGTTCACCACCGCCACCCAGGTGGAGCTTATAGAGGCGTTCGATGATGCGGCCGCCGATGACACCGTGGGCGTGGTTGTCTTCACCGGCGCGGGCGATAAAGCGTTCTGTACCGGCGGCGATGCCGGCGAAGCGAAGGCCGGTTACCGGAAGGGAATGCTGGAGAAGGACCTGCGGGTCAAGACCTTGATACGGGAGATGCCCAAGCCGGTAATCGCGGCCGTCAACGGCTATGCCATTGGAGGAGGACAGGTATACCAGCAGATCTGTGACCTCTCAATAGCCTCGGAGGCCGCGGTATTCGGACAGGTCGGCCCGCTGGTGGGAAGCTTCGACCCCGGAGTAGGCGTGGTCGATTTGATGATGGTGGTGGGAGAGAAGAAGGCAAGAGAAATGTGGTACCTCTGCCGCAGATATACCGCCGCAGAAGCCCTTGACATGGGGTTGGTCAACAAGGTGGTGCCGGCAGACAGACTGGAAGAAGAGGTGGACAAATGGTGCGACCAGATTCTGGACAAGAGCCCGGGGGCTATAGCCGGCATCAAAGCATGCTTTAACGCGGCCACCGTCCATATGCGGGGCATAGAAGCGGTCTCGGCCCAGTATCTATGGAAGTACTACGCTTCCGAAGAAGCCGAACACTGGAAGAATGCGTTCTGGCAGAAGAAGAAACCGGAATGGCAGAGATTCAGGAGGAAGGAGCTATTTCCGGGAGTATACGAAGGCGGAGCAGGACCGGAGGAGAAACTGTGAGCCTGGCACCGGGGAAGGACGGGTGAATGGAGAGCATAAAGGATAAGGTTGCCATTGTCGGTATGGGCTGCACCAGGTTCGGCGAAAGGTGGGA
>PWRA01000101.1 GCA_003556385.1 Dehalococcoidia bacterium
CTCACCGCCCATGAAGAGGAGCTTCTTGCCGGGCTGGGCATACATATATCCCAGGTGGAGCCTCAGGTTGGCGAATTTCTGCCAGTCGTCTCCGGGCATCTTGGCCAGGAGTGAACCTTTGCCGTGCACGACCTCGTCGTGGGACAGCGGCAGGATGAAGTTCTCAAAGAAGGCATACATGAGTCGGAAGGTCAGGTTGTTGTGGTGGTACTTGCGATACACGGGGTCCCTGGTGATGTATTCGAGAGTGTCATGCATCCAGCCCATGTCCCATTTCAGGCCGAATCCCAGTCCGCCTAGGTAGGTGGGACGCGATACCATGGGCCAGGACGTGGATTCCTCGGCGATGGTCTGCGCGTCCGGGTATTCGTGGTATACCGCTTCGTTGAAGTGCCGTAGAAGAGAGATGGCTTCCAGGTTCTCCCGCCCGCCGTATTGGTTGGGCATCCACTCGCCCTCTTTGCGGCCGTAGTCCAGGTACAGCATTGAGGCCACGGCATCTACGCGCAGGCCGTCTATGTGGTATTTGTCCAGCCAGAACAGGCCGCTGCTGAGGAGGAAGCTCCTCACCTCATGGCGGCCGTAGTTGAAGATCAAGCTGTCCCAGTCGGGATGAATGCCCTGCCTGGGGTCTCCATGCTCGTAGAGATGCGTCCCGTCGAAATATCCCAGTCCGTGCTCGTCATTGGGGAAATGGGAAGGCACCCAATCGAGGATCACCCCTATGCCGTGCCGGTGCAGGTAGTCGATGAGATACATGAAGTCCTGCGGGGTGCCGTAGCGGCTCGTGGGGGCAAAGTGCCCCGTTATCTGATAGCCCCAGGACCCATAAAAGGGGTGCTCCATTACCGGCAGAAACTCAACATGGGTGAACCCCAGCCGGTTGACATAATCGGTGAGCCTGGGAGCCAGCTCGCGGTAGCTCAGGTAACGGTTATCTTCCTCGGAAACCCTCTGCCAGGAGCCCGGGTGGACTTCGTATATGGAGATGGGGGCATCGAGAGCATTGCGGCTGCGTCGCTCTTGCATCCACGCGCCGTCTTCCCAGCTGTAATCCAGGTCCCAGACCACGGAGGCCGTCCTGGGAGGTGTTTCGGCATGGATGGCAAAGGGATCGGCCTTTGCGACGCGGTAACCACGGTGATGAGAGATGACGTGGTATTTGTAGATGGTGCCTCGGCGGATGTCGGGGATGAACCCCTCCCAGATGCCCGACTGTCCCTTGGGGCGCAGCGCATGGCTCGACTTATGCCAATCGTTGAAGTCACCCATGACCGATACCTGCCGGGCGTTGGGCGCCCAGACGGCGAAATACGTGCCTTGCGTCCCTTCGGCCGTCATGCAGTGTGCTCCCAGTTTCTCATAAAGGCGGTGGTGTGAGCCTTCGTTGAAGAGATAAAGGTCCTCATCGCTCAGCAAGCTCACGTCGTAGCGCACCGGCTGAGCATGGGTAGTATCATGACCTACGGGGGCAGCACCTGTTTTTCTATCTTTTTCCTGTGCCATAGCTCGAAATCACTCCTCTTGCGATTACTCTGCTTGCTGTTTCACGTCGATTGCTTTGCGCCGGTGAAAATGTCCAGCATACTCTGGTCGGTCTCCATCTCTGTCAGGTGCAGTATTCCACGAAGGGGCACCTTCAGCCAGTCGGGCCGATTGTTTAGTTCATAGCCGATTTCGTAGACCGCCTTCTCCAGGATATAGGCGTCCAGGAGAACCCTCAGTTGCTCGGTGTCCTGAGGAAGCAACCGGGCCGGCCCGACGGTCTCGAGATACGACATGAGAAAGGACGAGGACACCCAGGTGTACCAGAAGTGCGCCCAGTGCTCCAGCGCGGGCACGTCATCCGGTTTGAGCGCCAGCGACGCTTCGTGTAGTAACGCGCTATGGGCGGCGTAGTGGAACGAGCGTATCATGCCGGCAACATCCATGAGCGGCGACTTCTTGATCCGCCGCTCGCTCAATGAGCGCGCCGGCTCGCCCTCGAAGTCGATGATGACGAAGTCCTTGCCCGTGTAGAGCACCTGTCCCAGATGGTAGTCCCCGTGACAACGTATTCGCGACGCTGAAATCTTGCGATTGCGCAGCAGGCGGTAGCGACTGATAATCTTCTGCTCCAGGTCGAGGACCTGTTGCGCGTCTTGGCGGAGCTCATCCGGGAGGCGCGGCAGGCTGTCCCGCAGCATCTGCAACGTCTGGGTGGTGAAGCTCCTCATGGCATGAAAGAGAGAGTTCTGATAGTTGAGAGAGAACGACTCCGGCGCGAAGTCCGCGTCATCCGGTGCCGAGGCGAGGGCCACATGCAGCTCGGCCGTACGCTGTCCCAGAAGCTGCGCCGAGAGGAGATAGGGCCCTATCGTCTCCTGGGCCAGTGCAGGCGGGTCCTGGAGTAAAGACAACAGGTGTCTTTGAGAGATGGGTGGCACCTGCACCGTCGGATGTACCAGCACGTACTGGAAGTACTGGTGAAGCGAGTCCAGGGTATATTGCCAGGCATCGCCCTCGTTGGGTACGAAGACTTCCAGGAACGCCAGGCTTGCCGGCTTGCCTCTC
>PWRA01000008.1 GCA_003556385.1 Dehalococcoidia bacterium
GGACACCTCCGGTCACCCGTTTCATTGACGGGAAACGACCGGCGAAGTAGAATTGCCGATAATGTACAACAAAGAGGTGCTCGACAACGGTCTGCGAATCATCACGAGCACCATGCCGCATTGCCGCTCGATAGGCCTCGCCATCCTTGTCGGTGCCGGTTCCTGCTATGAAAAAGACGAGGAGGCGGGCATCTCCCACTTCGCCGAGCATTTGTTCTTCAAAGGCACAAGCCGGCGGCCGACGGCTAAAGACATCAGCCAGGATATCGAAGGCATCGGCGGCATAATCAACGGCGGGACAGACAAGGAACTGACCATATACTGGTCTAAGGTGGCCAGTCCCCACTTCTCGATTGCCCTGGACGTGCTATCGGACGTGCTGCTCAACTCGCGCTTCGATGAGAAAGAGTTAGAGCGCGAGCGAGGGGTCATCAACGAGGAGATCAAGATGGGCCTGGATTTGCCCCAGCAACGGGTGAATGCGCTCATAGATGAACTGCTGTGGCCGGCCCAGCCCCTCGGTCGGGAGGTCATCGGGTACAAAGAGACCGTATCCTCGATAACCAGGAAACAGCTACTCGACCATCTCGCCCGCCGCTATATGCCCAACAACACCGTGCTGAGCGTTGCCGGCGGGATACGCCACGAGGAAGCCATGGCCCTGATCAAACCGCTCTTCGATGGATGGCCCACCGGTCAACTGTCGACCGGCTATATGACCAGCGACGAACAGACGAAAGCCAGGTTGCGCACCGAGTCCCGCGATATCGAGCAGGCTCATCTCTGCCTCGCCGTTCACGGTTTTTCTCACTCACACCCGTGGCGCTTCGCCGTTGACATGCTCAATACAGCGTTGGGCGGAGGCATGAGCAGTCGCCTCTTCACCAACATACGAGAGCAAAAGGGGCTGGCCTATGACATATACAGCTATACCGAGCACTTCCTTCAATCGGGCACCTTCACCGTTTATGCCGGCGTCGATCCGCAGAAGATGGAGATGGCCGTCGCAGCCCTCCTCGAAGAGCTGTCCCAGATCAGGCAGGGAATCAGCCCGGGCGAGCTTACCAGGGCGAAGGAGCTATCCAAAGGAAGGTTGCACCTGCGCCTGGAGGACAGCCGGAACGTGGCGCTGTGGTACGGCGGTCAGGAAATCCTGCTACAGCAGATCCTGGACCCGGATGACGTTATCGCGATCGTCGACGCCATCAGCCTGGAGGAACTCAAAGAGGTCGCCGAACAGATCCTGACCGAAGGCGGGCTCAACCTGGCGGTAACAGGGCCGGTCAAAGATGAAGAGCCTCTCCGGCAGTTGCTCAAGTTCTAGTCGCCTAGACCCTATCCTGTGAACGAAGGGAGAGCCGCCCGCGGGCGGCTCCCCTGTCTTTGCCGGTACGATCAGACCTTTCCTAGTACTCCGGATATCCGCCCGGCGGCATTGCCGGCGCCTTCTCCTTCTCCGGAACGTCCGTCACCAGCGCTTCCGTGGTCAGAATCATAGTCGCGATGCTCGCGCCATTCTGCAGCGCACTGCGGGTCACCTTCAGAGGGTCTACGATGCCTCTTTCCACCATGTTCACGTTTAGCTCATCCTTCAGGGCATCGTAGCCGATACCCAGTTTGCTGCTCTTCACCTCGTTTATCACCACCGAGCCTTCGCGGCCGCTGTTGTGAGCGATGCATCTCAGCGGCTCCTCGAGGGCCCTTCTGAGTATGGCGACGCCCGTCGCCTCATCGCCCTTGAACTTGATCTTCTTCAGGGCCGGCAGGGCGTTGATCAAAGCGATGCCGCCGCCGGGCACGATGCCTTCCTCCACGGCGGCTCGAGTCGCCGACAACGCATCCTCCACGCGGTGCTTTCTCTCCTTGAGTTCTGTCTCCGTGGCCGCACCGACCTTGATCACAGCCACGCCACCCGCCAGCTTGGCAAGCCTCTCCTGCAGTTTCTCCTTGTCGTAATCCGAAGTGCTTATGTCGATCTCCGACCTGATCTGCTTGATGCGACCCTCGATATCCTTGGCGTTACCCTTGCCCTCGACGATGGTCGTGTTGTCCTTGTCGGAAATCACCCTTCTGGCCCGGCCCAGGTCCTCCAGGGTCACCGAGTCGAGTTTGCGGCCCACCTCTTCAGAGATAACGGTACCGCCGGTCAGAACGGCTATATCCTGAAGCATAGCCTTTCTCCTGTCGCCAAAGCCGGGAGCCTTGACGGCCAGCGGCGATAGGGTTCCCCTCAGCTTGTTGACCACCAGCGTCGCCAGCGATTCGCCCTCCACGTCCTCGGCGATGATGACCAGGTTCTTGGACATCTGGACGATCTTCTCCAGGGCGGGCAGGATCTCATTGATGGCCGAGATCTTCTTATCGGTGATGAGGATGTGCGGGTCTTCCAGTTCGGCCCTCATCTGCTCGGGATTGGTGATGAAGTAGGGGCTTATGTAGCCTCGGTCGAACTTCATCCCCTCGACAAACTCGGTCTCGAATTCCAGCCCTTTGCCTTCTTCGACCGTTATGACGCCGTCCTTGCC
>PWRA01000038.1 GCA_003556385.1 Dehalococcoidia bacterium
GCTTGCTCAGGCCATGGTTCCTGAGATCGATGAGACGCTGGCGAAGGCACTCGGTATAGAGCTGGACAAAGACGGCTTTGTGAAGACGCCGGACAAACTGCTGCAACCGCTGGATACCACGAGGCCGGGCGTTTTCGCCTGCGGCTACGTCCACAGTCCCCGCGACATTCCGGACTCGGTAACCCAGGCCTCGGGGGCGGCGGGCATGGTCGCTGAAGCCATATCAGGAGGCAAGTAAAGTGGAAGAACCTCGTATCGGTGTGTTCATCTGCCATTGCGGCATCAACATCGGGGCATATGTCAAGGTCCCGGACCTTGTCGAATATGTTAAAGGGCTACCGAACGTAGTGTATAGCGAGCGCAATCTGTTCACCTGCTCCGAGGAAGGCGTTTCAGCCATCAAGAAGGGCATAAAGGAGCACGATCTGAATCGAGTGGTGGTGGCTTCCTGTACCCCCAGGACCCATGAGCCGCTCTTCCGTGCTGCCTGCGAGGAAGCAGGCCTGAATAAGTACCTGTTCGAGTTCGTGAATATCAGGGACCAGTGCTCCTGGGTGCATATGCGCGAGCCCGAGAAAGCTACCGAGAAGGCCGCCGACCTGATCAGAATGGGCATTGCCAAAGCCAGGTTGCTGGAACCGCTGGAGGAGATCGAGATGAAGGTGGCTCCTTCGGCGCTGGTGATAGGCGGTGGTGTCGTGGGCATGGAGGCCGCTTTGAACTTGGCCAAACAGGACTTCGACATACACCTCGTGGAGAAGGAGCCGGAGCTGGGCGGCACCCTGCGCAACATCAACAAGCTCTATCAGAACAACCAGGAAGCGTCCAAGCTGGTCAAGCAACTCGCGCAACAGGTCAAGGACAATCCCAGGATTCAGACGCACCTTTCATCGAAAGTGCACCAGGTGACCGGGTTTATCGGCAACTTTGATGTCAAGCTGGAGAACAAAGGCGGGGAGAAGGAGTTCAACGTCGGCACTATTGTCGTGGCCACCGGAGCGGAGCCTCTGAAGCCGACGGGGCAGTACGGCTACGGCAAGATGAGTAACGTGATGACGCAACTGGAACTGGAAGGACGTATGAGGAAGGGCGAGCCGGCGGGCCAGAACGTCGTGATGATAAACTGCGTCGGCGCGCGCGTTCCTGAGAGGACATATTGCAGCAGGATCTGCTGCATGACGGCGATCAAGAATGCCTCCCTCATCAAGGAAGCGAATCCGGAGTCGAAGGTCTGGATACTGCACCGTGATCTCATGACCTATGGTGTGGACTTAGAGGGCTACTACCGAAGAGCGATGGAACTGGGAGTCAGGTTCATCAGGTACAGCCTGGACAGGCCGCCTGAGGTGGTTGGCGATGGAGAGGTCGAGAAGATAAAGGTGTACCATGAGCTGTGGAGAAGGGAGATAGAGCTACCCTGTGATACACTGGTACTTACGACGCCGCTCGTCCCCAACGAAGACAACAAGGATGTCTCCAAGATGCTGAAGGTCTCCATTGACGAGTTCGGTTTCCTCCTGGAGGCACACTTGAAGCTGCGTCCCGTGGAGTTTGCCATGGACGGTGTCTATATCTGCGGGTCTGTACGCTGGCCCACGGACGTGACGGAAGGAGTTTCGCAGGCCTATGCCGCTGCTTCGAAGGCAGCCGGTCCGCTGAGGATGGGCTTCGTGACGGCTGAGGCGATCAACGCAGTGGTCAATGAGGATGTATGCTCGGGCTGCGGAGTCTGTGAGCTTCTCTGTTCCTTTAACGCTATCGAGCTTCAGGAGGAGGACGATAAGCGGGTATCCCACGTGAATGAGGCGGTGTGCAAAGGCTGTGGCACGTGCAGTGCTGCCTGCCCCTCGGGGGCGATCACCATGCACCACTTCACCGATGAGCAGATTCTCGCCCAGGTAGAGGCTCTATTTAGCTAGTGAGATTAGAACGGTTAATGCCGATTGCAAGCGCGCCGGAACGGGCGGTTACCGCTCCCTTTCCGGCATGTATATGGCCGGAGACAACATGCCCTGCAGGTAGCTGCGCGAGTCATTGCGACTCCCCTTCCGTGACCGGAGGAGACCCGGGGGGGAGCCGGCCGAGTCCATCCAGCCGCTGATACCTACCATCAACGGAAGCCGTTCTGTGCCGGGTAATGCCCGACGGGGTGATTAGAGAATGACTCTAGCTGCGGAGATCGAACCGAGGATCGGGGTCTACATTTGCCACTGCGGCCTGAATATTGCGGCCACGGTGGAGGTGGAAGAACTGGCCCGGTATGCCGCTACGCTGCCTCACGTAGTGGTCTCGCGTGACTATCGCTATATCTGCTCCGATCCGGGGCAGGACCTGATCAAGAATGATATCAAAGAACAGGGCCTGGACCGGGTCGTCGTTGCCTCCTGTTCGCCGCGGATGCATGAGCCTACCTTCCGCAAGGCCTGCCAGGCGGCCGGGCTGAACCCCTATCTGTACGAGCACGCCAACATCAGGGAGCACTGCTCCTGGGTGCACGCCGACAAAGAGCAGGCCACC
>PWRA01000073.1 GCA_003556385.1 Dehalococcoidia bacterium
ACCGTTAGTAGTGGTTGACTTGATCGTTACACGGCTGGGCTCGATCTCCAGAGCCCGGGCTATGAGCTTCCTCATCTCATCGACGAAGGGCGCCACCCTGGGTTCTTGCGCTATGATGGTGGCATCAACGTTGACCACCACGAATCCTCCGGCTCTGAGCAGTTCGCCGGTCTTGCTCAGCAGGAGCAGGCTGGAGATGCTCCGGTACTCGGCGTCCCCGGCGGGGAACAGCCGGCCGATGTCTCCCAAATCGGCAGCGCCGCACAGGGCGTCTATTATCGCGTGCGTTGCCACATCGGCGTCGCTCCAGCCTGATAATCCCTTACCATGAGGAATATGGACCCCGCCCAGCACCAGGGCGCGTCCCGAAACGAGGGGATGGCTGTCGTAGCCGATGCCGACTCTCAGTTCCTTTTGCATGCGCTTCCGGTCGAGGTCCGTCGCTGCATCATATCGTACTTGACTGACCCTAACAACCCGCCTTCGCGTTCAGCCATGTCCCATTCCTTCGGCGATGATCCGGGCCATGAACAGGTCTTCAGGGGTGGTCACCTTGATATTCCTATAGTCGCCCATATAGAGCCGCACTTTGTGGCCGAGGCGCTCTACAGCAGTGGCATCATCGGTGACATCCTCCTGGAGGTTCTCGTAGGCCCTGGTTATCAGATCAAGGCGGAAGACCTGGGGGGTCTGCGCAGCCCATATCTTATCTCGCGGTAGCGTTTCTCCCACCAGGCCCTCGTGGTCAACCGCTTTAATCGTGTCCTTGACCGGCACTGCTGCCAGGGCTGCCCCGGTCTGGCTCGCTGCCTGAAGGCCGTCTGCAATCAGGTTCGGAGCCAGGAAAGGTCGTGCTCCATCGTGAATCATAACCAGGGCAGAGTGTTTTATGTGCCTCAGTCCTTCCCGTACTGAGTCCTGCCTTCGGGCTCCCCCCCGGCATACGGTCACTTTGGACCAGCTTCTCTCTTCTTTCAACCGCTGTGCGCTGGTCCAGTCTTGATCGTTCATCACCAGGACTATCTGCCGGACAAGGCTACAGGCCTCACAGGTATCTACAGACCAGGCCAGGAGAGGTTTGCTCCCCAGGGACACGAAGAGCTTGTTCACGCCGTCCATGCGCTGGCTGCTGCCCGCAGCCGCGATAACCGCGCTTAAGGTACTCGCCTTGTTCATCAGCTTCCCGCTTTCCGCCACGGGACGGCAACCGCGATCCACGATCTCAGGTCCGGGACAGGAGGTCGCGAATGAGAGAGGAAGACACCATGCCGTCTCCTGTCATTCTCATACTGCGTTTTCATGGGCAGTGTCCTTGGTATTGGTTCTTCTGGTGAGCCCTAGTCTTAGAGCTTCGGCCACCGAGCCGGCCTCGAGCAGGCGGATGCCCGCCGGTTGGAGTGACTGTCTCAGATCGCCGGCGGTGACAGAGGCTAGTGCCGGCATGAGGCAGCACGTGAAGCCCAGCCTGGCGGCCTCCGCGATCCTTCTTTCTATCTGCGATATCCCTCTGAGTTCCCCGTTCAGCCCCACTTCTCCGAGGGCCACGAGCCCCGAAACCGGTGTGCTCTCCTGGAGACTGGAAGCAATAGCAGCCGCTATTCCCAGGTCGAGCGCCGGTTCGTTGGCTCTCAGGCCGCCGGTGACGTTAACTATGATGTCCTGGTTAAAGAGCTTCAATCCCGCGCGCTTGGTGAGGACGGCGATTATCATCAGCAGCCGGTTGAAGTCAACGCCGTTTGCGATGCGCCGGGGCGGTGCGAAGTTGTTGGGGGTAGTGAGTGCCTGGATCTCGACCAGCAAGGGTCGTGTTCCCTCCAGGGTGGGCACTACTACCGAACCGACTGTGCCTTCTTTGTAGGCATTCAGGAAGACCCGCGAAGGATTGGCTACTTCCATCAGTCCGCCATCGCCCATCTCGAATATGCCCACTTCGTTTGTGGAGCCGAAACGGTTCTTCACGCCACGCAGCAGGCGATAGCTGCTAAAAGGCTCGCCTTCGAAGTAAAGCACGACATCGACGATATGCTCCAGTGTTCCCGGGCCGGCTATGGCCCCTTCCTTGGTGACGTGTCCAGTGATTAGGAGAGGCACGTTTCTCTGTTTCGCCCACCTCTCCAGCCTCCATGTGCACTCCCGCACCTGCGAAATGCTGCCGGGAGTTCCGGCCACCTCGTCCAGGTACATGCTCTGTATGGAGTCGATAACCGCCAGTCCGGGAGAGAGTCCTTCCAGGCATGCAACGGCCGCCTCCAGGTCGGGTTCCGTGAGGAAGTAGATCCCTTCGCCTCCTATGCCGAGGCGTTCGCTTCGAAGCTTGACCTGGTTGACCGACTCCTCGCCGGAGATGTAGGCCACGGTGCTGCGCTGAGCCATCATCGCGGAAAGCTGGAGCATAAGGGTGGACTTGCCTATCCCGGGCTCGCCGCCGACAAGCACTAGCGAACCGGGCACCAGACCGCCTCCCAGAACCCGGTTCACCTCAGCAAAGCCGAGGTCAAAGCGGGGAGAGTCGGCCTTCGCCACACGAGAGAGATCCTGCAGATCAGCCACGTCAGTGTGCAGACGTGTTGTGACGCGGGACGGGGTAGGGCTGGTCTCTACGAAGCTATTCCATGACTGGCAGTCGGGACATCGTCCCAACCACTTGGGGCTTTCCCTGGAGCATTGCTGGCAGACGAAGACGCTTTTGAGTCTGGATTTGCCCTGGTTGTTCGGTTTCACATCTGCCGGCCGAGCCGCTCAGTATTCGATAACCGCTATCTTCTCTCCGGTCTTGACCGCTTGCCCCGCTGACACCGCCACCTCAACCACCGAGCCCGTCACCGGAGACAATATGGGGTTTTCCATCTTCATGGCTTCGATGATGCAGATGACGCCGCTTTCCTCGACCCGATTACCCGCAGTCACATCGATGCGGATGATCTTGCCGGGGAGCGGCGCCGTGACTATCTCTTGCGCCGTACCTATGCCGCCTCCCTCACCAGGGGTTTTATGACGATTTTCTCATCGACACAATCCACCAGTACCGTGTCTCCGGCCAGAAATTCTCCACGTAGCAGGGCCTCGGACAGCTGGTCTTCAACCAGGGTCTGGATCGTGCGACGCAGGGGGCGGGCCCCAAACACGGGGTCATAACCCTTGTTGCCTATGAATTCCTTAGCTTCATCAGTGACTTCCAGGGTGACGTTCTTCTCCTTCAGAGAAGCAACCACCTGGTCGAGCATAAGGTCGACAATCTGGCGAATATGCTCTTTGTCCAGAGCGTGGAAGACCACCGTGGCATCGATGCGGTTGAGGAACTCGGGGCGGAAAAGCCTCTTCATCTCCCCCAGCACCTTCTCCTTCATCTTGTCGTACTCTACCTGTTGCTTACCCTCGGTGTCCAGATGAGTCGCGAAGCCGATGCTCATATCACGCTTGATGAGCTCGGCGCCGACGTTGCTGGTCATAACTATGATGCTGTTACGAAAGTCGACTCTCCGGCCCTTCGCGTCCGTCAGATGTCCATCGTCGAAGATCTGCAGCAGGATGTTAAACACATCGTAGTGTGCTTTTTCGATCTCGTCGAGAAGAATGGCGCAGTAGGACTTTCGTCTGACTGCCTCGGTTAGCTGGCCGCCTTCTTCGTAGCCAATGTATCCCGGCGGGGCACCGACCAGCCGGGCCACAGTGTGGCGCTCCATGAACTCCGACATGTCAAGCCGGACCAGGGAATCTTCGCTACCGAACATGAACTCCGCCAGGGCCCTGACTAGTTCGGTCTTACCCACTCCGGTGGGGCCCAGGAAGATAAAGGCACCTATAGGCCGCCTCGGGTCTTTCAGGCCGGCACGGGCTCTCCTGACAGCCTTGGCTATAGTGTCAATGGCCTCATCCTGGCCTATGATGCGGCGATGCAAAGCCTCCTCCATCTGTAGGAGGCGGCTGGTCTCATCGGTGGTCAACTGAACCACAGGTATGCCGGTCCACATGCTCACTACCTCGGCAATATCCTCTGAGGTGACTACAGGTCGGCCCTCCTTCTGCTTCGCCTCCCACTCCTTCTCCATAGTTTCCAGCTTCTCCATTAGCTGGAGCTCGCGCTCACGCAACTCGCCCGAATACTCGTATTGCTGAGCGGCCACAGCGGACTCCTTTTCCTTTCGTAAGCTTTCCAGGGCCCGCCTGGCCTCGGCCAGGCCGATCGGGGCACTGCCCCGTTTGATGCGCACACGTGAACTGGCTTCGTCCAGCAGGTCGATGGCTTTGTCAGGCAAGAAGCGGTCTGCTATGTATCTGGTGGCCAGCGGCGCAGCTGACTCTAGAGCTTCGTCGCTAATGTCCAGCTGGTGGAACTCTTCGTACCTGTGTCTTATGCCGTGTAAAATGTCCAGGGTCTCTTCAGTAGTGGGTTCGGCGACCAGCACAGGCTGAAAACGCCGTTCCAGGGCCGGGTCCTTCTCTACATGCTTGCGGTAGTCATCGAGAGTCGTGGCGCCGATGCACTGTATCTCGCCACGCGACAATGAAGGCTTCAGGATGTTGGATGCGTCGACGGCCCCTTCAGCTGCGCCGGCTCCGACAATCGTCTGCATCTCGTCGATGAACAGGATGCAGTTGCCGGCGGTCTTCTCTTCCTCAATGACTCGTTTTAGCCTCTCCTCGAACTCGCCGCGGTATTTCGTCCCTGCCACCAGCGCACCGATGTCCAGGGCCACTATCCGCTTGCCCTGCAGTACCTCGGGAACCTCACCGGCTATTATGCGCTGGGCCAACCCCTCGATAATGGCCGTCTTGCCCACCCCCGGTTCGCCGATAAGCGCGGGGTTGTTCTTGTTGCGGCGACTCAGTATTTGGACTACCCGTTCAATCTCCTTGTCACGACCGATGATCGGATCCAGTTTGTCCGCCCGGGCCAGGGCAGTTAGATCGGTGCCGAGTTGATCCAGCGTGGGCGTACGGCTGGCGACCCGCCCTGCAGCACGCGACCGCATGGATTCCTGCTTGACAACACGGTTGACCTCTTCGCGTGTCCGCTCCAGAGTAACACCAAGGCTCTCCAGTACGCTAAAAGCGACCCCCTCGTTCTCACGCAGTAATCCCAGCAAAAGGTGCTCGACGCCTATATAGCTAGAACTGAGGCGACGTGCCTCGTCTACAGCAAACTCGATCGCCCTCTTCGCTCGGCGGGCAAGATCGACGTCTCCCGTGCTGGCTCGGCGTTCTCCCTTTCCAATGACAAACTCCACAGCCGCCTGTATCTTGCTCATCGACAGACCCAGGTTGGTTAGAACCTTAGCTGCAACCCCCGACTCCTCCCCGGCTATTCCCAGTAGTATGTGTTCGGTGTCGATGTAGCTGTGGCCCAGGCGCTGTGCCTCTCCTTGAGCCCGGGTCAATACCCTGCGGGCTCCTTCCGAAAACCTCTCAAATCCAGTACTCATCTCGATCTCGGCTCCAAGTTGGCTGCTACAGTATAGAGTATCCCGCCCGTTCAGTCAACAAGCTTTCTCGCTTGAATTCAGCCGCAGAATGGCTATATAATAGCGCGGGATTATACTTACGGCCAAATAAATGTGGATCACCGGAGGCACGGCAAAAGGGACTCGGCTGAAGACCCTGCCCAAGCGCTCCATTAGGCCGACAACCGGCGTTGTAAAGCAGGCCATATTCTCTCTTCTGCAGAATACGAGCACGGAGTGGGATAGGGTGCTGGATCTGTATGCGGGCACCGGGGCGCTGGGCATTGAGGCTCTGAGCCGGGGTGCGGAATGGGTCGATTTCGTCGAGCAGAGGAAAGCCTGTTGCGATATCATCAGAACAAACCTGGAGCGGATCGGGGCGCTGCACCGGGCCCATGTCTACTGCTGCAGGGTGAGCAAGGCAATCACCTTTCTGAACGGCGCCTACGACGTTGTGCTCCTGGATCCGCCTTTCGCCGACCCCTCCATAAGCAGCCTGTTGGCAGACTTAGCCACATCCGGCTTACTGGCCGAGGGGTCTACCGCCGTCCTGTGCCATGCCAACCGCTTTCCTCTGGCTCCCCAGTATGATGGCCTGCAACTGGTTCAGCAACGCCGTCACGGTGACACGTTTATCTTTATATACCGAAAGGAGAAACTACTATGACTGTGGCAGTCTATCCCGGCACCTTTGATCCTCTTACCTGCGGACATATGGACATTATCTTACGGACAACACCCCTGGTCGAGAGGCTGGTCGTCGGTATCTACGAGAACCCCGGCAAAAGACCGCTCTTTTCCCTGGATGAAAGGGTACGGCTGGTGGAGAAAGCAATAGCCAACGTGTCTAATGTCGAGGTCAGGGCTTTCAAGGGGTTGACGGTGGAGTTCATACGCCAGGTCGGGGGAAAGGTCATGATCCGTGGTTTGAGAGCGAACTCCGACTTCGAGCGGGAGTTTGAGATGGCGCTGATGAATAGAAAACTGGCGCCGGAGGTCGAACTGCTTTGCTTGATGACTAGCTCTCAATACCAATTTCTCAGTTCCAGCCTGATCAAAGAGGTGGCTCAGCTAGGAGGCTGCCTTGAAGGCATGGTGCCCGAGCACGTGGCGGTAGCTCTAAAGGAGAAGTTCACCACGCCCGTCGGATTCGCCGTCGGCAGAGGCGAAGCGTGAAAAAAATAGTGTTCAATATAATCAAGGAGGCATTAGAAAGATGGCATACAAGATCACCGAGGAGTGCATCAGTTGTGGTGCCTGCGAGCCGGAGTGCAAGAACGAGGCCATAACTGAGGGAGAAGAGATCTACGTCATTGATCCCGACAGATGCACTGAATGCATAGGCTGGTTCGAGACCCCGAAGTGTGTCGAGGTCTGTCCCGTGGATTGCTGCATTCCGGACCCGGATCACAAGGAAACGCGGGACCAGTTGCTGGCCAAATGGCAGAAGCTGTACCCCGGTGAGACACCAGCCGCCACCTGAGCTATGGCCTGGCCGGTACGACAGCCTCTCGCCGGAAGGCTGTTTGCCGGAGATACATACCGCTGCTCTTCAGGTGCCACAGAAGGGGCAGTTCGCTGTAGGACCTGATGGCCACATAGCACCCGCCGCATCGATTGGTTCGGGAGAAATCTCTTTTCATATCCTGTCGACTGGCAAACTTGGTGCGGTGCAGCGAGCAGGGCACCAGGCTCCCGTCGGGCATTACGATAAGAAATCTCCCACCTGCTTTGCAGTTGGGCATGTATCCCTGCTCAAAGAAGCTAACGATGCCTCTCAGCGCGACATCAGGGTTGCCTATATTGGCACCCTCCTTTTTCCGTATCAGGAGTTCCCTTATCGCCCCCCGCAGGCTGTCCAGGTTCCGTTCAGTGCTGATGGAGTAGCCTGCATCGTTTGTGCGTAGCGGAGTATATGCACTGTACGAAATGGCCACGTTCCACTCGGCGGCCTTCTCAGCCAGGGGCAGTATCTCACTCATGTTGGCTTTGGTAATGGCCGTGTTCAGGACAATATCCTTGAAACCGAAGCTCGCCAGTTGCGGAAGCTTCTGCTCCAGACGCCTGTATAGGCCCGGCCGTCGTCGAAACTCATCATGTCGCTCATCGGGAAAGTCGAGAGATATGGAGAACTGGTCCACTCCGGCTTCGCGCAACTCCAGGTAGTTTTTCTCATCCAACAGTACGCCATTGGTGACCACTATCGCGTGCGGCACCCCCCCACCCTGCTTGATAGCCCTGACTATGGCTGGCAGATCAGTGCGCAGAAGCGGCTCTCCGCCCGAAATCTGAGCTACGAGCGGCTTCAGACGTCGAGTTATCTCTGCATACTCCTCGGGGCCCACCTGCTTCTCATCTTTGAGGACTCCCCCAAGGTCACAGTGATGGCAGTTGCAGGTGCAGGACAGCGTGACCTCGTAAGACACGATGAAGGGGCGATTGCCCAAATAGCTGCGCGCTCCCCTTGCAGCGAGCCTTACCTTCCCTAGCAGCGAACGTTGTGCCATTCGTTACCCCCTTATTTGAAACCAACCATGATGCAGTTGTCGAGTCTTGAGGGGTATGGTATCGTCATCCTGTTCATGCCTCTACCCAGGATGGACCCGGGATGAACCAGGCTCCTCAGGGGGCCATACAGCCCGAGGTATTTGAGTACAGGTACCAACAGCATAAGCAGGCTTATGGACTCTTTGTAGGAGACTGCGGCGGTATGCCTGAACCCGGTGTTGTCGAGGAGCGCCCCGAGTGTTTTTGTACTGAACTGGTTTATGTGCAGCATCCTTATGTTCCACCACCGCCTTCCCAGGATTCTGGCCGGTAGGCCGTCGATGTTCGGGGTGGACAGCGCCAGCAAGCCCCGGGGCTTGAGTATCCTGTGTGCCTCCTCCAGAATGGCCCGCGGGTATGGCACGTGCTCCAGGACCTGCCACATGGTGATGACGTCAAAACAGTTCTCAGGAAACCGCAGTTCTTCGAAGGGCTTTGCCTGCACGTCCAGGTTGAACTCTGTTCTCGCGTAGTCGGCAGCGTCCCGCGATAGTTCAACCCCTTTTGCATCATAGCCCGCCCTGGAAGCGTTGAAGAGAAAGAACCCTTCACCACAACCTATGTCGAGGAGGTATGAGCCGTGCTCGCGCCGGCTGATTAATCTCACCTGTTCCTGGGCGGCCCTCAAACGCGTCTCCCGGATAACCGGCGCGTCGGTGCTCTCTCTTTGGGAATAAGCCTCGTTGATCCGGACTGCCTGCTCGATAGGGTTGACATATATGAACTGGCAACTCTGGCATCTGACATGCCTTCCCCAGGCCCGGCCGGGCAGCATATATACTGTCTCTACTGCTTTGGGGAAATCAGAACCACTCATATTGGACTCAAAGAGCACATCGAAATCATCCTCCCCGCAGCAGGGGCAGGCGCGGTATTCGACACCCGAGTTCACCTGTTGCATCTCTTAGAAGCTCTGGGCCTTCTTGTGGGCGGCCGCCACCGCCTCGAACACCAGGGCCCGGAACGCTCCCTTTTCCAGCTGGAACAGGCCTTCGGTAGTTGTCCCTCCCGGTGAAGTCACCATGTTCTTCAGCTCGGCGGGGTGTTTGCCGGTCCTGTCAATGGTGTGGGCGGAGCCGAGAATGGTCTGGACCGCCAGTTCCTGCGCCATGGGCCGCGGCATGCCGATATGCACACCGGCATCGACGAGTGCCTCAGCAAAGAGGAACAGAAAAGCCGGCCCGCCGGCGCTAAGAGCTGTGGCCATATCCAGATACTTCTCCTCCGCAACATATAGCTCCTTGCCCAGCGAGCCCAGGACAGTCCGGGCCATCTCCTTTTGTTCCTCTCCGGCCTCGGGGGTGGAGGTCCACACAGTCATACCCTGGCCGATCTGCACCGGCATATTGGGCATCGACCGTACTATGCAGGCATGCCCCAGGCCGTTGCTCAGGGTGGACAGGGTTATCCCGGCCATTATGGACAGGACGATTTGACTCGGGCCCAGGCCGCGTAGCTCTCCCATTATCTGAGGCAGGGTCTGAGGCTTAACCGCCAGGACGACCATGTCGGCATTCCGGGCAGCCATCACGTTATCGGTAAGAGTGGTAACTCCGTGCTCGCTCTTCAAGAACTCGCGACGCGCAGGACTGATGTCGCTAACAACCATATCCTGGGGTGCGGCCACCTTCTTGGCCAGGAGACACCTGATTATCGCCTCTCCCATGGCTCCACCGCCGATGAACCCTATTTTCATGTTGAACTCCTTTCGTGTTCGCGGTTCGTTCAAGACCGCAGCACAATGTTCACCACTCGCCTGGGCACGTATATGACGTTGCTCAGCTCTTTACCGTCGATATAAGCCCTGACCCGTTCCCGGCTCAGCGCTAGCTCCTTGGCCTCCTCTTCGCCTATGGAAGCGGGCACAACCACTTTATCGCGCAGTTTGCCATCGATCTGAATGGCCAGGGTGATCTCTTCCTCCCGGGCAAGGTCCTCGTCATACTCGGGCCATGTCTGGGTATGAATGCTGTAGGGATGCCCCGTTTTGGCCCATAGTTCCTCGGCAAGATGAGGAGCGCTGGGAGCGAGGAGCAGAAGAAGATTCCTAATAGCGTCACGCCACACCGAGTCTGAGACCGCCCGGCTCTC
>PWRA01000095.1 GCA_003556385.1 Dehalococcoidia bacterium
AAAATCCCCGCCCTCCCGGTCGTTTCAGGGCCCGGCCTCCCGTGGCCCCGGGTTCTCGCCGTTTGATTCTACCTTCCCGAAGGCCGCCGGTCAAACCGTTTCCAGACGCAGCCTGAGGGCCCTGTGCCCTCCCTAGGGGTTGTCCACCCACAGCCCCAACAGGGCGGGGACAAGCCCCGCCCCTACGACAAAATGGATGTCCGATGACACCCACTACCAGCTTCTGTAGGGGAGGGTACAAGACCCTCCCTGGGGGGAGGCTACGAGGGCGGGGACAGCGGTACTGGGTGCTCTGCCCCCAGGCCCCCGGGTACGAGGAACTTAGCTACAGGCACGAATTGCGTCCGGGCAATGTTAGCCGGGACCCACCGGGTACGAGGAACCTAAAGGCCGAAATATGGCACGTTCGTTCTAGCCCGACAGGAGATTCTTTGTCCTCCCACACGTACATCGCAATGTGAGGTATTGACAAAACGAAGCTAACTGTTACAATGGTTCTAGGCTATCGAGTGGATTTATGATCTGCCGCATGATACGATAGCCAAAAGAGCTTTGGCAAAAGGAAGGGTAGGCCCCGGGCCTGACCTGCGCTTTTGCGCAGAGCGTGCATAGCTGTATGCAGGGAAACCTGACGTGAGCGGTTTGAACTTTAACAACTGAATACTGTGGAATGATAACCACCGGTCATCCCGATGGAATCGGGATGACGCCAATCAAGACGAAAAGGAGGTGATGCCTATGGCACATTCCCGAAGCGAATCGTTCTTGGGAGGCCCAGCCGTCTCGCTATTGCGAGGCATCTCCACCCGTCATTGCAGCTCCCGGTGAAATCGGGACGAAGCGATCTCGGGGCTGGGGATCGCCAGACCCCGGCAAGTCGGGGTTAGCAGTGAAAGCGGCGGCGAACAAGCCCCACGACAAAGGATTCGCGGAGGGACACGGCAACGGTGCCTGGCCCGGGCAAGAAGATACATGGATGTAGTGCGAGGCTCCGGCAGGCTCAGTAGTACGAGGCACCGACTCTATCGGAGGTGTCCACACCCTGTCGAGGATGCCCCACATAGTGGGCACCCTAAAAAATGGGCACTTTGGTCTCGTGCAGGAGTATGCAAGAGAACGACTGTGAAGGACCGCACTACAGGACAAAGACAATGGGCAGCCTGGTAATGAGGCAGGCTTAAAATTGGGTTTACTGAAGAAATGAACTTCCAACGGCTCGACCCCGGAGTGGTCGACTCCGGGCGAGAGTGGAATTAAGTTGGATACCTATAAAGGAGGAATCAAATAATGACAGATAAAAGAGTATGGCCCGTGCGGGCGATGTATATGCTCGTCGCAGCCGCACTGGTCATTAGCCTTGTATTTACGGCCGCACCTGCGTCGCCTGCGGTTGCCGCAGACAACGATGTCCGGGCCGAGTGGGAGAGGGTTCCCACCCCGACCACCGCCGGCTGGGTGCTGGCACCGAATTCACAGATCATCGACTATGCCGTGGCCGACGAAGGCGAGGTGGCCTATGCCGTTGTGGAGCAGTGGCACGAGGATGAGGAAGAATACGTATACCGCCTCTTGAAGTCCACCAACCACGCCGCCACCTGGAGCAACATCACCCCGACACTCTTGGCACCGTTCGACCTAGAAGACGAGGATCGGGGGGAGATGCTAATGGTGGCCACCGACGGCGATGATGCCGACTTCGTGGCGGTCGCCCTCTGGATACAGTGGGACGAGCCCGATCCGGATGAAGCGTCGCTACATGTCCTCTTCTCCACCGACGGGGGGGGGACATTTACCGCCGTTCCTGACGGCGACCTTGAGCTGGCAGAGGTCTATGACCTGGCCGTCTCCGCCGAGGTGAACGACGTCCGCACCCTCGCAATCGGCGGTTACCGCGGTACTGAGGGCCGGATTTTCCGGGCCAGGATCGTCGGAGAGTCCCCCAGCAGCTGGGAGGCTGCCCACGGGGAAGACGGCTGGTTGCCTGCTGAGGCCGTGGTTGCCATCGCGTTCTCGCCCAACTGGGCTGCCGACTCTGCCGTCCTGGCGGTCACTTTTGACGCCGCCGCGCAGGAAGTCCACCTGCAGTCCGGAACCTGGGGACCCATTGTGTGGAACGAGGATGCCGGTTTTGCGCCGGCCGTGCAAGTATGGGACGAGGTCACAGACCTCGGGCGCTTCACGGCAGGCCTGGCTGTGCCCCGCGATTACAACGGCAGGAACCCCGGTCAGAGAATCCTCTGGGTCTGGGTGAACTACGTTGAGAACGACGCACCCAGAAACCAGATACGGCGGGTGTCGAACGCCGATGCCGGGACCGCCGGGCCGATGTCGCTGATCGAGGAGGGCAGAGTCTGGCTCACCAACATCTCCTACCTGGGTGACATCGACTCGGGTAAGGCCCTCGCCGGCGTGCTGCGCGAGCCAGAAGGCTGCGAAGGCATCCAGGTCTACTTCAATGACGACATCGCCAGGATGATTATCTGCTGCATACCCTGGAGTTCCGCATGCAAGCCGCCGACCGGCAGCTACGCCATGGCCGTATCCTACGTCACTCCCGACAAGGCCTACGCTGTGGCCCTCCACCACCCTGAATACGACCCCAGGCCCTATGACGAGACCGCCTGGTCGTGGAGCTTCGATAACGGCGACAACTGGAACCAACTCAGCTTGATCGACACGCACATCGAGTACATCTCCGATGTTGCCGTATCGCCCGACTGCAACAAGACGATGCTGGTCACCGTCAACCCCGATGTCGGGTACTGGGACGAGGATGAGGAAGAGTGGGTAGTTGAGGAGGCACGCTGCGACAGCGTCTGGCTACACGCCGGGGAGGAGCTACCCGAGGCCCCTGAGTACACCGGCCACTGGATACGCACCTGGTCCCGTCGACTCAGAGGTGAGCACCCCATATTCGGGGACCCCGAGCAAGACAGTTCGGTAGATTACAAGCTCAAATGGGGCATACTCAGGCTCAACCCCGAAGAGACGGAAGGCCACACGGTCTTCCTGGCCGACGTTGGATCGGGTAGAGTGTACCGGGACGGGTTGGAGGGCCTGGGCTGCTGGCAACTGGGAACGGCTCCGAGGACGATAGTTGATCTGGCCGTTAAGAACGACGAGACTATCTATGTCCTGGGTGAGAACGGCCACGTGGTCAGGGGCACCGTCGATGACTTTGCCTTTACCTGGGCCACCCCAAGGGACAGCCGCATCGGCGCCGGCTGGACCATCGCCGTCTGGAACGACGACATAATCGTCGGCGGCCAGCATGGACATGTTGCCCACTCCGCCGACGGCGGCGAGACGTTCCCTTGGCTCGCAAGGGTACCCGCTCCTTCTAGCGATTATCGGCTGGTCAGCGTGGCCTTCGATAGCTACTTCGGCGAGAACGACGTGATCTACGCCGCCGTAGGTCGGTTCGACGCAGCTGGCACGCCTGAGGGCGGCGACATCTACATGTGGATCCTCGATGAGAGCACCAGGTGGGTGAACCTCCTTGCCAGGCCCAGCACCTTCCAGCTGACCGGTGGTGGCGACAAGACCGACTCAAACAGGGTTGCCTATACCGGACTGGTGCTGGACGATGCCGATGGCAACCCCATGACCGGCCCTGCCACCGGTGGCGTCCTGTACGCCAGTTATGTCGCTCATCACCCGGTGTTCGTCAAGAACGACACCGATGATTTCTACGTCACGGGCGCGGCGCGCGCTCTCACTCCCCTTATGGAAGTGGATGAGTGCGTGGAGTGCCCCGTGGAGTGGGACTTCCTGATCTGGACGGAGGACGGCCGCATCCTGGACGAGGAGCTGTTCATCATGGCGCCGCAGGCGCTGAAGATCTGCGGCTGCCTGACCCCGAATACCTACACGAAGATCTTCGCCATCGGCGGTCATCACGATGGATACGACATGGATGATGCCGAGTTTGGTACCGTCTGGATGTTCGAGGACTGCTACTCCAAGGTGGCTGTCGATCTCAGACAGCCTGAGGACGGCTTCGTTGTTCCAGCCGATCCCTGCGAATGCGAAAACGAGCCATTCATCGTCATCTGGGACAGGGTGTGCGATGCCTGCAAGTATGAGATCCAGATCGCTTCCGACCCCGACTTCGCCTTCACAGTACTAGAGATACCGCCCATGCTTACCTCGGCAGAGGATCCCCATGCAACCATCGGCAGGGTTCTCGTGCCGGGCAGGACCTATTACTGGAGGGTGAGGGCCAGAGAGGCAGGGACCGGACAGCAAATACGCAGCTGGTGGTCGGAGGGGCGCAGCCTGGCGGTTGCCCCCGCGCCGGGCACCGGTGTTAGCCCGAGCACTCCCGCCCTCGGCGCCACGGACGTGCGCATAACCGACATCCCCTTCAGCTGGACCGCGGTAGAGGGCGCCGACAGCTACAACTGGGAGCTATCGCGCAATGCCGACTTCGACCCCACCGTGGCGACGGCCACGGGGCTGGAGACGACCAGCTACCTCTACACCGGGGAACTGAACTACGACACCACGTACTTCTGGCGGGTGACCGCCATTCAGGATGGCTCTCCCGTTTCCCACACGGTGGGCTCATTCACGACGAGGCCTGAGCCGCAGTATTGTCATCCTCAGACTGGAGTGTGCTTCGACACCGAAGAGGAACTGCGGCAGTACAGCGAGGACCTGTTGGAGAGACCGACTCCCACCTGGGTCTGGGTGCTGATTGCCATCGGCGCCGTCCTGGTGATCGTGGTCATAGTCCTCATCTTCAGGACAAGAAGGGTATAAGGATACCCCCACCTGACCGCTTCCCGACATAGTCGGGAAAGGTGAAGGTGATTCAGGGAGGGGCGGCTTGCGCCGCCCCTCCCCTTTTCCCTGCTTCCAGCCCAACACCCGCCATCCCTCATCCCCTCATGTAGTAGGAGGCTTTAGCCTCGTGCACGAACTCATAACCCCCTGTGTCCCCCTTACCTTAAGGGGGGGCCACGAGGGCCCAGGCAGCGGCACTGGGGGCGGCGCCCCCAGACCCCGGAGGCTGCCCGGCTGCCTAGCGTGTCATTGTGAAGATGACGGAGTCAGCCGAAGCAATCTCACAATGACAGGACGGCGGGTCACAGCCGACCCCCGGTTTGCCAATGTGAAGCCCCTCGTTTTGCCATTTCCGCCCGGCTGACTGCCCTTGTTTTTTGTTTTTTCCCGTTATGCTTTATAATGTTGGAGAGATGAGATTGCTGCCCGTACTGTCCGTCGTGCTTGTACTCTGCCTGGCAGCCGTCGCGCTGCCAACCATACCGGCACAGGCCGTGTGCCGGTATCCCGAGATGTCTCTTTCCTCTGACCGCGGAGTTCCCGGAGACATTATCACAATCACCGGCAGTGATTTCGACCCGCACGAGTACGTAGATATCTACTATGGCGACATGCCCATGGGCCACACCACAGTCGACAGTAGCCGAAGGTTCCAGTTCACCGTCGAAATCCCACCCAGCCCCACAGGGCACTACACCATACGCGCCCTGGGGCTCATCGATGGACAAGTCGTCGAAGAAAACGCCGTCTTCAGGGTCACACCGGGAATGACCGTAAGCCCTGAGAGCGGTCCAATCGGGAGCGAGGTCACCGTCAAGGGCCGGGGATTCGCCGCCGACGAGACGGGCATCGAGGTGAGGTACTACCTCGATGGTGTTCGCGGGCCGCATGAACGTGTTGTGGATAATGTCGAAGCGGACGCCAGCGGCAGCTGGGAAGCCGTCTTCGAGGTTCCCAATGTGGCCGGGGGAGAATACGAGATAAGTGCCCGGGGCTCCAAGACCCTCCGTCCCCAGGCGATTAGGCCCGCCGTCTTCCGGGTAGGGGCCGGGATAGGTGTCGGCGAGCCGTCCGGCGCCGTCGGCGAGAGCATACCGGTGAGCGGCGTGGGATTTGCCGCCAACGAGACGGGCATCAGGATACTGGTCGACGGCAGGATGGTGCCCACGGTGCCCGCGGACATCCGGGCCGACGACAGCGGCCACTGGCAGGCGAGCTTCGAGGTGCCCGACAGGACCAAAGGCGAGTACAGAGTCACCGCCGCGGGGGACATTACCAGTGGACATGACGTCGGCGGAGTCGCCTTCGAGATAAGGCCGGCCATCGGGCTTTCGCCCGATGAGGGACACGTGGGCACGGAAGTGACGGTTACCGGCCGCGGGTTCGCCGCCAACACCGACGTGGTCCTCATATACGATGACGATGACGTCGCTACAGCCACGGCCGACGAAGAAGGTCGATTCGAGGAGAGCTTCATCGTGCCCGAGAGTCGCCACGGCGAACAGCCGGTGAAGGCCAAAACCATTGAGTCGCCCAACGCCGTCGCCGGCGCGGGCAACGCCCTCGCCATCTTCACCATGGAGTCCGAGCCGCCGCCTACACCGGAGCTGATTTCGCCGGTAGACAGACAGAGGATGGGGTTCGTGTTCCGGGTGAGCCCGACACTGGAATGGTCCGGGGTTTTCGACGAGAGCGGCGTGTATTACAATCTCCAGGTATCGACCAGCCCCGACTGCGATGGGAACGGAGCTTTCGCCGAGCCGCTCCTTACCAGGGAAGGGCTTACGGAGACCAGCTATACGCCGGCCGAAGGCCTGCCCTACGGCACCTACTACTGGACTGTGCAGGCGGTGGACGGCGCCGAGAACAAGGGCGAGTGGACGACGGTCGACTCCTTCCGCGTGGGACGCCTGCCCCTGTGGGCATTCATTGTTATCATATCCTTCCTGGCATTGCTTCTCGGCCTCCGCACCTACTTCATCCTGGTCAGGCCGAGGCTTTACGACTGAAGCAGGCACCATTATAATAGCACCATGCTTGGGTTAATTCTGCAACTCCTGTACGTTGTCGCCCTCACCATATACTGGTATCTCAACTTCGCATATACCGTCACCGTCGCATATCTGAGGGTCGAGTTCTTCGGTTTGTGACCGGGACGATAGGACAAGTTCGGGGAGGGCGGCCGCCGCTTTCTGGACGAAAGGTGAAGGCTGACGGTACAATAGAGGCCGCAGTTGAAATCGGAAGCCGCATCCGTAGGGTGTGGCTGCGTGACACAGAAAGAGAATGGCGGAAACACACTATAACACGTCAAAGGTGAGGCAGGAAGCAGGCCGCAGAGTACCGAAACCATCACGGAGCCTGGTCGAATGAGAACGTTGCCTGCGCTGTTGATCGTCATCGCCCTCTGCCTCATGGCAGTGGCCCTGCCGGCCGCGCCGGCACAGGCAGAGAACGAAGATGATGAGCCTGAGCCTCAGATCTGGCTCTCCCCCGCATCCGGACCTCCGGGAACAGAGGTGAGGGTGTCCGGCTCCGGCTTCGAGCGAGATAGGTGGGTTGACATCTTCTTCGCCGGGGCACGGACGGAGGCGGAAGAATGGACGGGTGACCACGGAGCATTCAACGCAACGTTCACCGTTCCCCAGATCCACGGGGGTCCTCACCGGGTAGAGGCCGTTGTGGGTGCAGTCACCATCGCCGAGGTAAACTTCACGGTCAGGTCGGCGTTGACGGCGAGTCCGAAAGAGGGACGTGTCGCCGACACCTTTACAGTGACCGGAGAGGGATTCGGCCGGCATGAAACGGGCATTGCGCTGTTTTTCGGCGGACGCCGCATAGCTGAGGACATCGACATCACAGCCGATTTCTACGGGTCGTGGACCGAGACCGTGCGGGTCCCCCCGTCCCCGGGCGGCAGCCACACCATAGACAGCCCAGGAGCCCACGACCGCCCCACCTTTACCGTGATCCCCGGGATACACCTGGAAGAGCCCTCGGGCAGCGCGGGCCAGGCCGTCGGGGTGACCGGCAGCGGGTTCACCGCCGGCGAGCGGGGAATCAAGATAGTCTTCGATGGGGAGATGGTGCCCACGGACCCGGAGGATGTCCGGGCCGACACCAGGGGCAGCTGGGAGGCCACCTTCGAGGTGCCCGAGGCGCCCAGGGGTGAGTATGCCGTCACTGCAGAAGGCGACCGCACCGACAGAGAAGACGTCGGGGACTGGCCCTTCCAGATGAGGACGGGCATCGTGCTGCACCCCGACGAAGGACACGTGGGTATGAACGTGACGGTCACCGGCAGCGGATTTGCCGTCGACGACGAAGTGGTTATAGCCTACGACGATAGCGAGGTGGAGACGGCGACCACCGACGATATAGGCAGCTTCGAGTTGATCTTTGCCGTGCCGCGCAGCCGCCATGGCCCGCGCGAGGTCAGAGCCGAAGATACCGAAGGAAACGAGGCCCTGGCCATCTTCGAGATGGAATCCGACCCGCCACCCGTGCCAGAACCCATCTCGCCGGCCGATGGGGACAGGGTGGGATTCACAGGCCGGGTGAGCCCCCGCTTCGAATGGTCGGAGGTGGAGGACCCCAGCGGCGTCTACTACAGCGTGCAGATATCGGTTAGCGGCAACGTCACCGCCGACGGATACTTCGTGGACCCGCTCGTGTCCACGGAGGGCCTGGTGGCAGGGAACTATAAGCCCGATCAACGCCTGGGCTACGGCACCTACTACTGGATAGTGCAGGCCGTGGACGGCGCGGAAAACGAGAGCGGCTGGACCGAGCCCCAGTCGTTCGATGTTGGGCGCATACCGCTGTGGGCGTTCATCCTCATCATACTGGCCGCAGTCTCGCTTGCCGGCGGCGCTGTTTACCACTTCCGGGTGAGGACCAGGATGTATGACTAGGAGCACCTCGACGCGGAATGCGGGCAACAAAGAAGAGAAGAAGGCTTACGGTGCGAGCGAGGGTACGGCGTGACCCAAAGGGCGCACCACAGGGTCCAGCGGCGGGATTTGTCGTCGCCGGGGCCGGACCGCGCCCCGACCTGTCGGAGCTCAGGGTGATCGGGGGCAAGACAAAACAGAAGAAATGAGATAATATGGAAGCCGAACGGGCCGGGCACCCTAAGGAGACAGTTCCGGACCGTGTCCGGAACAAGAAGGAGGCAAAATGAAGCTAACAGTTGTAGGACTAGGACAATGCGGGTGCCGGATCGCCGATCAATTCGCCCGGATGAATCTAAAGGCCAATGCCCAGCGCAAGGCAACCATAGCCCCCACCATCATCGCCGTCAACACCGACCAGGCAGACCTCACCGGGCTGAAATACATCAAGGACGACTACATGCACAGGGTGCTCCTGGGCCTGAGGCAAACACTGGGACACGGGGTGGGCAAGATAAACGAGATGGGAGCCCACCTGGCCAAGGAGGACGGCGATAAGGTGCTGGACGCGATGAAGGCCAATCCTCAGTTCTACGAGACACACGCGTTTCTTGTTATCGCCGGCACGGCCGGCGGCACCGGCTCAGGAGCCCTGCCCATAATAGCCAGGGCCATCAAGGAGCGGTACATCAGCAAGCCGGTCTATGCCCTGGCAGTGTTGCCGTTCGAGCATGAGCAGACCACCGAGTCCAGGAGTGTGTACAACACCGCTACCTGCCTGAAGTCCACTTATGACACAGTGGATGCTGTTTTCCTGGCCGATAACCAGAGGTACGTGAGAAAGGACGCCAGCCTCATCAGCAACATGGACAGGATAAACCGGATGATCGCCGAGCCCTTCTACGACCTGATGTGTGCGGGCGAGGTCACGAAAGCCAGACACGTGGGTGCGCGGACCATAGATGCCGGGGACATAATCGCCAGCCTAGAGGGGTGGACCACGATCGGGCTGGGGAGGACCGACCTTCCCTCATTCCGCTTCCCCTGGGAGATAAGGAAGAAGAGCTTCCGCGACAAGGCCCTGGAGAGCTTCAGAGGGACACAGGCGTTGGATGCGACGATCTCCGACCTGTCGGTCACCTGTGGCCTTCCGGATGCCGGCAAGGCGATATATATTATCTCCGGCCCCGAAAAAGAACTCAACATGGACATGGTCAAGAGCGTTGCCGACTACATCAAGGAACTGACGCCCAACGCCCTGATCCGCGGCGGCGATTTCCCGGGGGAGAAGCACTTCGTCGACGTCACCCTGATACTCTCACAGCTGTCCTTCGTGCCCAGGATCAAGGACTTCTACGAGGAAG
>PWRA01000093.1 GCA_003556385.1 Dehalococcoidia bacterium
GCCCACCCCGCCCACCTGGAAGACGTGGCGCGGCGATATCTCGGTCGTCGGCCACGACATGTTACACTCGAGAACGAAGATGGTGGCGCCTGGTTCGAGGCTCTCCTTCAGAAAACGCTCGAAGGTCTCGCCGAGACGGATTCTCTTGATGCGAAAGTAGGCCATCCGCTGCACCATCAGGCGATCCTGGGCCGGGTCGTGCATCTGATGAAGCTTGAACTCGGGATTGGCCTGGAGGAGAGGCGCGGCGGCGGTACGTCCCCACTCCATATCTTCTATTATGTGGTCAGGGTGAAGGCCCGGTCGCCGCACCGCCATGAGGAAGGTCTGCGGTAGCCATGGTATGCCCAGAGCAGCACCGAGGTGCACTGCTGCGCCGTTCGACGAGCCCACCAGCACAGCCTTGTACTTTCGCTTTGGGTACTGCTCCACCATACTTGCCGCGAGCTTCTCGGCACGGACATCGGCCAGCTTTTCGGGTGGCACAGTTTCCATGGCCCCGCCATAGGTATAGGCTGTGGTCACCGCCCGCCCACGAAGGGCGTCCACAAGCCTCTCCACAGGTCTTGCCGTCGGGAGGATGCCCACCCCTGGAAAATCCTTGCCCTCCAGGAAACGGGAAAGCGCCTTCAGGCAGCCCCACGATGAATCGAACTTGGTAATGTAAAACGGCTCTGCCAATGCCCCACCTCGGTGAAGTTTCGTGATCCTAGTTTACTTCAGGTACGTTGCCGGTTGTCAAATCTTTGGGCGGCTTTTCTGGCCGCGGTGCAAAGACGATCCCCTCGAATGGCGCCAGGATGAGCCTTCCGTCCGGCGCAGTCAGCATCTCGTTTCGCTCTTCGTAAGTTGAGAAGAGCAGATCAGGGTTCTCTACGGGGCACCGGAGTCGGAGCTCTTTCCCTGAGAAGTTGAGGTACACGAATACCGTGCTCTCGTAATGCGTTCTCCGGTAGGCGAGACACTTCTTGCTCGGCTTTCCGACCGGGATCAGGTCAAAGGCGCCTACGCGGAGCGCGCTACACTCCTTGCGAAGCGCTATCAGGCGGCGATAGCAGTTCCAGAGCGAGTTCGGGTCGGCCTGCTGCGCAGCCACGTTGACGTCCTCATGTGCGGGATGAACGGGTAGCCAGGGTACGGCAGCGGGATTGGAGGAAAAACCGGCGTTCGATCCATCGTCCCACTGCATGGGAGTGCGGCATCCGTCGCGACTAAGGGAGAACCCCAGGGTCTTTATCTGGAAGGCGGGTAGCCAGGCATACTTGCGACCGACCGGGTCCCTGCTCTCTCTCAGCTTGATCCTGGAGTTGGGCATGCCTATCTCCTCGCCATAGTAGATGAACGGGACTCCCCTCAATGTCAACTGCATGGTGGCGGCTATCTTTGCTTTGCCTGTATGGTGATTGAGGCGCGTCATCAACCTCATGCGGTCGTGGTTGCCGAACACGTATGTCGGAAGGTCCGGGGCAGGGAGGGCCTTTTCTACTCTGCATATCAGCTTCGCATATCTCTGCGGTCGGAAGGGCGTGGAGGTGAACTCGAAGAGAAACACCATGTGTAATCCGGTGCTATCCGGTCCGTAATAGTGGCGCAGTTCATCCATGGTGCCGAATACCTCCCCGATGAGCAATCTCTTCGGCTCATACTCATCAATTAGTCTGCGCAATTCGACGGCGAAGGCGTATGTTTCCGGCATGTTCAGGTCATACTTGTGGGACCTGAACAGAGCGGAGGTCGACTTATCGGAGGGCAGGAAACGCCAAGAGAGAGGATTGTCTCTCAATTGCTCGTCCTCGTACAGGGCGTGTAGCAGGTCCAGGCGAAAACCATCGACTCCTTTGTCGAGCCAGAACCTCATTATGTCCATCATCGTCCGCTTTACATCGGGTTCACGATAGTTCAGATCGATCTGGGAGGGCATAAAGTGGAAGTAGACCCACTGGTCGGTGTTGCTGAAGTATAGCCAGGCCGGTCCGCCCGTCATCGCCTTCCAGTTATTGGGAGGCTTGCGGCCACCGGGCTTTCTGCCATCCCGCCAGATGTACCAGTTCCGCTTCGGGTTGTCCCTGCTCGAGGCCGATCCCCGAAACCAGGGGTGATCGATGGACGTGTGACATAATACGAGGTCCAATATCATCTTCATACCCCTGGCGTGCATCTCTTTGAGCAGTCGGTCGAAGTCGGCCATCGTGCCGTGTTCCGGGGCTATGTCGCAGAAATCGGAGATGTCATACCCCTGGTCCCGTTGGGGAGACCTGAAGAAGGGGCTGAACCAGATAGCGTCAACCCCAAGGTCTGCCAGGTAGTCGAGCTTCTCTATTATGCCGGGTATGTCCCCGATTCCATCGCCTGAGGAGTCTCGAAAAGAACGCGGATAGACATGGTAGACCACGTTTGGTGTGGTTATTGCGACACTTTTACGGCTGATATCTTTCACCGTCGCTGCTGGCGTTCAGCACCTTGCAGCGGAGAGGGAGTCGGCGGTGTCGGGTGGTCGCACAGGTGCCAGCCTGAGAGCATTCTAGCAGGTCCGCCCATCGGCGTACCATCGGCGGGGATGTGGTGCTACGTTCTGTTGCGTGGTACATCGCCCTCTCCGATTAGAACAGGTAGATGCAGGCGCTAGGTGTGGGCCCCGGTGATGGAGCTCCGTGCCCTTGCTTCTGTTGTTGGAAAGCCAGTCATTGGCCAGCCTCCTGCCATTCTATGACAGCGGTCGACCAGATGTCGGAGACGGCTCTTTCCAGGACCGACCTTCGAGGGTCGGGTATGTCGAGTAACAGTCGCAGAACGCGGCCGTCGAACTGGTGCAGGAACGGGCATCGCTTTTGAAGCGAGGTGATAGTGTTTCTTGCTCCGCCGTAGACCAGGTAGTCGAGTGACCGGGCATGGGGCTCGATTTGCTCACGCACATGCCCGCAAACACGGTCCAGAAAGGTCCCTATCTGCTTCTCGCGGTGTCTGGCAAACCGCGCCTGGGACGATCCACCCTTCTTATGACGGGCATGCACCAGACCGGTCCCTGTCTTCGTGGTCAGGAGCGTTGTACCTCTGGACACGCCGACGCTGTATGCGCCGAGCCTTACCAGGACCAGGCCGATGACGAATTCGCTGCTGAGAAGGGCACGCAACGGGGCGGTGTCATAGCCGTCGGCGGTGTGTGATTCCTCAACGGGGAATGGGGGCAGGAGCAGGTATCTGCGCGGTAGACCCCAGAAAAGCACCGCACCTGTTTCGGAGCCGTCAACAATGTCGACAATATCCGGAGGCACTAGGTCGGGCGACCATGCGCCCTGTAACAATTCGCTGACTGCGGCCGGTGGCATGCGTCGGGGCACATACAGCGAAAAGGCTCCGCCCTGCATGGCGGCCAGTTCATCGAGGAGAAGGAGCATCCTTGCCCGGGCGAGACGAAATTTCCTTGATATGAGCATGACAATAAACGTCCTGCTTCGACGCCTGCTGGCGTCACATTGTAACTACGGTGACGCCCTCGCCACCTTCGCCCTGGCCCCCCGCTCTGAAGGAACTCACCAGCGGGTGCGAGGTCAGCACTTCCCTTACGATCTGGCGTACCGTGCCGGTGCCGAAACCGTGGATGATGCGTACCTGACCGAGGTTGGCCAGGGATGCCTCGTTAAGATAGTCGTCCAGCGCCGGTTCTACCTCTTCTGCCCTTTTGCCCCGCAGATCCAGCTCAAGCGAGGGCCTCCGGTTGCTCAATGGGCCGGCCAGGGCGGCACGTTTCTGACGTGACCGCTCAGGTGTGGGCGTAGTCTTCTCGACACCATCCATGCTCATGGTTATCTTCGCTTTTCCGACATGGACCTCGACGACTCCGCGCTCATCTGAAACCGAGAGCACGGTTGCCTGTAGCTCGGCGTCTCTCAGCCAGACTGTATCGCCGGCCGTGATGGGGCCTGCTGCCGCGTCTTCCTCGCCTGCTTCCGCGACGGCCTGCGGCCGCCATGCTGTGGTGCTTAGCTGTTGCCGCACCTCAGACAACGTCTTCTTGGCCTGTTCGATGCTCTCCCTGGACCTCTGCTTGCGTAACTCCGAAGCCGCCTGCCTGACCTCCGCCTGCAACCCGGCGGCCTCCCGGGTGATGCGATCGCGGGTGTCCCTGATGATGCTCCGTTTTTCGTCCTCCATCTGATGGAGCCGTCTGCCAAGCTCCGCGTTCCTCTGTGCCGCCTCCGCCCTTTCCTTCTCCAGGCTGCGGCGGATGTCTTCAGCGTTCTTCTGCTCTGTAGCCAGGTGGGCGAGCAACTCCTCAAGCTCCCGGGTACCTTCGGAGAGCATCTCTCTGGCGTTGGCGATGATCTCGGCAGGCAGTCCGAGGCGGGACGCGGTTGCCAGGGCGTTGCTGCCACCCGGTATCCCCACCGTGAGATGATAGGTGGGCGTCATCGTATGCGGGTCGACGTCTAGGGACGCATTCTGCAGGCCGTCTGTGGTGTGGGCCAGCGCCTTCAGCTCCGTGTAGTGGGTGGTAGCGACAGTCATGACTCGTTGTGATAGGAAGTGCAACAGGATGGAGCGGCCGAGGGCCGAGCCCTCGCCGGGGTCGGTGTTTGTGCCCAATTCGTCCAGGAGCACCAGGCTCCTTGTCGTGGCAGTGTTGATGATACGCACAATGTTGCTCACGTGCCAGCTAAACGTGGAAAGCGTGTGTTCAATGCTCTGCTCGTCACCGATGTCGGCGAATACTGCATCGAAGAGAGGAATCCGGCTCTCGGCCAGCGCGGGAATGGGCAGGCCGGCCTGTGCCATGAGGCTGAGAAGACCGATGGTCTTCAGCGCCACCGTTTTGCCTCCTGTGTTGGGTCCGGTTATGACGAGGGTGGAGAATTCGCGACCGATCTCCACCGATAGCGGGACGGCCTTGTGTGCGAGCAGCGGATGCCTGGCTTCGAGCAGCCTGAGTACGCCGGGTGGGGCCGTGCTCTCTGTCCCGGCGGCCTCTCCCGAGGCGACGATGACCGGTTCAGTGGCCTTGATCCGGGCGGCGTATCGTGCCTTGGCCAGCGCCAGGTCGATCTCGGCAATCAGCTCGATATCGCGGCAGATCTCGGCATCGTATGCCCCGACCTGCTGGCTGAGCGTTGCCAGCACCCTCTCTACCTCATGCTTCTCCTCCATAACGAGCTCGCGCAGCTCATTTCCCATATCGAGCGTTGTCCACGGCTCGATGAAGAGGGTCGCCCCGGTATTGGAGACATCATGGACTATGCCCTTCATCTCCCGGCGCGATTCCACCTTAACGGGGATGACGAACCGGCCCTCTCTTTCGGTGATGATCGGTTCCTGGATTATCTTCTGTCTGCGGGGTGACCTGATTATCGCTTCCAGCTGGGTGAGCAACTGCTGGCGCACTTCCCGGGATCTGTGCCGGACGTAGGCCAGCTTCGGCGATGCGGAGTCCAGCACCTCGCCGTTCTGACTCAAGCACCTGTCGAGGTCTCTTTGAAGCTGGCTCAGATCGGCAATGCACCCGGCCAGCTTGCTGAGCAGGGGGATCTCATCCATCTGATGCGCCAGATTGTGTCGCAGACGGCGGGCAGACTCCAGCGTACTGCGGACCTTCAGAAGCGTATCAGGCTCGAGCACCTTGCCCCGGGCAGCCATCTTGACTGAATCACGGACGTCAAAGACCTCGCCGATATGCATATCGGGACGGAGCGACAGGACACGGCGCGCCTCAGCCGATTGCTTGAGCAGCAGATCGACCTTTTCCTCATCCACCAGGGGGGTGAGGTTGAGGGCAAGCTCCCGGCTGGAGGAGAAGGAGGTGTAGTTAGCCAGTATCTCCCTTATCTTGTGAAATTCGAGTAGTTCCAGATCTCTGTCATCCACGTTAATCGTCCTGCATTAGCTAAGCTATTATGCCGATGCTAATCGGCGATTAGTATAAAGCAATTGCCCGGATTTTGAAAAAGGCAGCTTCGGTCGGACCTGTACTTCGGATGATAATGGGCGACAAAAAGGCTTATAATGGTCCCGGCAGATAGGTTGGGAGGCACAGGCCGGAGCGGTCGGCGATGAAGCACTGTATTCCCTGCGCAGATGGATCCCGATCAGATAAGGAGTCGTGACATGAAAGTGATAGGCATAGTCGGCAGTCCCAGGAAGAATGGCAATACAGAGTTGTTGACCGCTCATACGATGAGGGCGATTGAGGAGGAAGGACTGGACACCGAGCTAATCCGGCTGGCAGGACTTGACATAAAGTGCTGCGACGCATGCATGGTGTGCAAGGACGAGGAGCGGTGTCCTATCGAGGATGACGTGTTTCCCATATACCTGAAGATGAAGGAGGCCGACGGTATCGTATTGGCCTCGCCAGTCTACTTCGGCTCCGCTACCGCCCAGATCAAGGCGCTTATGGACCGCGTGGGATATATGTCGGGCCCGCACGGCCGGCCGTTCGCGGGCAAGGTGGGAGGGGCGCTGGTAGTGGCGCGCCGCGCCGGTAAGAACTTCACCTTTGCCCAGCTCACTTACTGGTTCCAGATCCTCGGCTTCTTTATCCCCGGTTCTACCTACTGGAACGTGGCCATCGGTCGCGACAAGGGCACAGTTGAAGACGACGAAGAAGGACTCAGGACGGCCTGGAACTTCGGCAAGAACGTGGCCTTTCTGATCAAGAAGCTCAGCGGGTGACAGCTGGAGTATCCTGGCACCGCTTGCAAGTGCCTACTACCTGGCATGTGCAGGGGAGTTGGAGGAGGCTACAGCTGTGATTGACGGGTTCGTAGACCAATACGTCGCAGACCCGAAGAAAGTCAGGTATACCTTCGGAGGCCACATAACTGAGCTGGAGACAGCGGCGGAACGGGTATTGACGCACAAGGAGATATTGAAGGCATAGCCAGAGGATCACGACAAGTCGTGAAAAGGGGGATGATTAGATGTGTAATGAAGCCTACGAACGACTAGCTAAAGCGCTGGAGGCTCTGCCGAATGGTTTCGCTGAGACACCATCTAGGGTTGAACTCCAGCTGCTCGAGAAGGCATTCAGGGAAGAGGAGGCTGAACTTGCCGGGTGCATGAGCCGCAAGTACGAAACTGTGAGCGAAGTGGCCAGTAGGACCGGTAAGCCAGAAGCGAACGTGAGAAGTCTGCTCGACAACCTGCTGCCCCGCCGGTTGATCCGACGGCGAGTGTCCAGCGGCAGGGAGGAGTATCGTCTTGGCCCATTCGTCGTTGGTTGGTACGAGGCCTTGATGGGTGGCGAAATGCGGAATGACGTGGAATTCGCCACACTCTTCGAGCAATATATGAAAGAAGGAGGCGCCGAACGAATTTCGTCACCCCGCCCTGGCGTTCTGGGGGTTGTACCGGCCAGAGGTTCGTTGCGAAAGCACCTCCTCCAACCCTATGACGACATTGATGCTCATTTTGCCAGGCATGAGCGTTTCGGGGTAATCGATTGCGTTTGTCGAATCGAGCGCAATCTCCTCGGCAGCAAATGCTCGACCCCAGTGAAGCGGTGTGCATTCGTGGGATTACCACCGCAGACCCCGTTATCGGACAATGTGCTCGATCGGGACCAGGCACTCAAGCTGTTCACACAGCTCGAAGAAGAAGGACACGTCCATACAGGTTTTTATGGTTTTACCTCTGGAGCAGAGACTCCACAGTTCGTTGGCTGCTGCAATTGTTGTGGGGACTGTTGCGGCGTATTGAGAGCCATGAATGATTTTGGTCTCGCCGAAGGTCCGCAGAGGTCGAACTACCGCGCTGTTCTCAAGGAAGAGGATTGTATCGCTTGCGGTGATTGTGTCGAACGCTGCCAGGTGCACGCAATCACTCAGGATGCGAACGGCATTGCAGCAATATGCCGTGAACGGTGTATCGGCTGTGGGTTGTGTGTCATCCGGTGTCCAGGTGACGCAATCGAGCTGGAGCCCGTATCACAAGAGGAATGGTTTGATGTGCCCGCCAGTTTCGAGGAGTGGGAAGAGCGTCGGCTGAAAACCTTGGGTATGATGGAGTAGCATGCGTTTCACCGGTGGTTGTGTTTCGGGACATGAAGATTCAGCCCGCCCTGGAAAGGGCGTTACGTCCGGTCACAGTCCCCTGAGGAACTCAGGCCTGAGCCGAGAGGGATCCTTCTGGGCCAGAACCCCCTGTAGCTGACCGAGCATCTTATCCCGGTCTTGCGGCAGTCTTCCCCGTATGGAGAGATAGTTCGAGGCGTGCATGGAACTGAAGAAGCAGTCGGTGAAGGTCGAGTGCTGTATTATGGATGTCAACTCCTCGAGAGATTGGAAAGGGGAGAGAGGCTGGAACTCGCCTCGTTGCCACTGATCGTAGAGGGGGGTACCGGGGACAAGCGTCAGGGTCAAGGCTCCGACATACTCCGGATCGCTCGCAGTGAGGACCCTCGCCGTCTCAAGGGCGTGCTTGCTGCTCCGATCGACGCCACCGAGTCCCAGGATCACCGTCACAGACGAGAGAATCCCTGCGTTCTTCACCTTCCTTCCCGCTTCCACCAGTTCGTGGGCGGTTACGCCTTTCCCTATCTCCTGTAGCAGTTCGTCGTCACCGGTCTCAAAGCCCGTGTAGAAAATGCCTACCTTCAGCGTTTGCAACTCGTTGAGTTCATCTGAAATCCTGCGCAGGATGTCCTGTGGCGTAGCGTATGTGCCGATTCTTTCGACATGCGGCAGCTTTGCGTTCAAATAGCTGAGAACCTCCTTAAGCTGGCCGAAGGGATAGACAAGAGCGTCGCCGTCTTGAAGGAATATCCTCTTGCCGTCCCAGCCTTGCGCGACGTCATATACCACCTGCGGCACATGGGGAAGACGAATACCCCTATGAGTGAACAGGGCCAGGGCGTCGATTTCCCCCTTGACCTCGTCGACCTCTCGCATCTGAAGCTTCGACCCATAGTACCCGCAGAAGGTGCACGTGTTGTTGGAGCAGCCGGCGGTGAGAGGAAGAAAATAGCTCTTCCATTCGCTTGGAGGCCTGATAATGCCGGGTCTACGGAAGCTCATGGTCTTCTCTCAGGCTGAATCGGTGGCTTGCGGTGGCGCCGCCGGGAACCTATTCTATCACCGGCGCGCTCTGCTCTCAAGGCCTACGGTGGCGCGATACCCCACCAGAGCGGGTACGTATGGCCAGACCTTCATGCAGATTCCGAAATGCGATGGGGGAAGCGTCCCGAGACGTCGTGGCGGTTCGCGGTTGACAAAGGAGGTGCCAGGGTTTATAGTTCGCCAAACTGAATACGGGAAAGGCTGAGAACAGGAGTAGTACAGTCCAAGGCGGAGTTCAGAGAGTCGGGTAAGGTGTGAGCCGATACCTGCGCGGGGCTGGAATGGACCTGGGAGCTGCAAACCGAAAGGGTAACACCGAGTAGGCTTTGTCGCAGGGACAGCGTTATCACAGTCCAGGGTATCGCCCGGAATCGGGCCGTACCTGAAAGAGATGGCCGCATAGGCCGAAACAGGGTGGCACCGCGAAGGTCAGACCTCTCGCCCCTGGGGCGAGAGGTTTTCTTTTTTTGATGACAGATGGCTCAGGGCTACCCAGCCGCAACGGAGGTTGACATGTAGATGAACTTGGCTTGCAGGTATAGGTTCTACAGCAAAGCGAAAGGAGAGAAGGATGAAACAAACAAAGTTCATGTTGTCTGAAAAGGAAATGCCCACCCGTTGGTACAATATTCTGCCCGATCTTCCCGAGCCACTACCACCGGAGCGCCACCCGGTAACAAAGGAACCCTGCCCCATGGAGGCGCCCCTGCCCCCTCCCCTCTTCCCCGATGCAATAAACAGGCAGGAGTTCAGCAATGAGAGGTGGATCGAGATCCCAGATGAGGTGCAGGATGTCTATCGCACGTGGAGACCGACCATGCTACACCGGGCATACAGACTGGAGCAAGAGCTCGGTACACCGGCGAAGATCTTCTACAAGTACGCGGGGACC
>PWRA01000129.1 GCA_003556385.1 Dehalococcoidia bacterium
GTAAAACCCTTGTCCTCCAGAGCAGGAATGACGTCATGCCGGTGGATATCGGTGGCTACTATCAGGTCGGGATCCAGGGCGACTATCTTCTCTATATCCGGCGGGTAGAAGTCGCCCACCGATTCGTTGTCCATGGCCTCCGCAGGATAGTCGCAGAAGTTGGTCACCCCGACCACCTTTTCGCCCAGGCCGAGGGCAAACAGAATCTCGGTGTTAGCCGGGGATAGGGAGACGATTCTCCGGGGCGTTTCTTCTATGGTTACCATCCTTCCCAGGTCATCGACGAAGGCGTTTCCGGCAGGTGCAGGCTGATCGGTAGGTGCAGGCTGGTCGGGGGCGCAGGCCGTCAGGACCAGGCCCAAAACGAGAGCCATACCCAGAACCACCAGAAGAAGCCTTCCGGTGAATCGTGTAACCATGCGCCTCCAGCTGATGTTGACGTTGTCCATTGTCCTCCTTTATGCAATTAGACTAGATTTTATACAACTGCACTTGATTGGTCTGCATTATAGACGGCCGCAGAATCGGTTGTCAAGGCCAGGGACGGGCTGATAAGGGAAAGGCGAGCGAATCAGGGAGACGCCGCTTGTGGCGGAAGGGTCAGAAACCGCGACCCACGCTAGTAGTGCCCGAGCAGGCCGCGGTCGCGGGCCACGTCCTCGAAAAGCTTGAAGGCCAGGAAGCCGAGGCCGAAATAGACAGCCGAGTTTGCGATCAGGACCAGGACGTCGCCCGGAGGAAGCTCGAGGAGTGTGCGCCCGTCGATCATCACTGCCCCGATAAGCCGGGTGCCCAGCGACAACGGCAAGAACCTCATGAACGGCATCCACCCGAAGGGGGCCGCGATGAAGATCACCAGGACGAATTGCAGTATCTGGAGTGCCGATTGGACACGTTTGAACACCAGGGCCAGCCCGCCCATGAAGAAGCCGATTCCATAGGCGCCCGCGATGGTCAGTAGGACCAGCGGTATCAGGCTGAGAACATCGAGGTTCAGCCACCTACCTGTGGTGCCCATCATCAGGAGCAGTATCACAATTACTATCAACAGGTTGAAGATGAAATGGGCGGCGACGCGCAGAATCGTCACCCATCCAAAGCCGAGCGGGCTCATATAGAGTTGCTCAAGGGTTCCCTGCTGGGCCTCCTCGATCATGCCCCAGGAGAGGGTGCTGTAGGCCATGAGGGCAAAGGTCCAGACCATGAACCCGACCACTATTCCTTCCAGCGTGTCACCTGTGTCGCCCGGGGTACCCCCCAGCAACCAGGTAGCTCCAAAGAAGATGATCAAAAAGACGAGGAAGATGGTCACGATCATGGAGAGCGTATCGAAGTAATAGCGCTTCAGGTATATGTACCTTATCTTGAGCTGGGCTATGAGTAGTGCCAGGTACCTCATTCTAGCTGCCCCCTCACGATCGCCAGGAAGATCTCTTCCAGGTCGGGCTCCTTATGGCCGATCGACTTGATCTGTGTGCCTCCAGCCTTCAGTAGGTCGAGAACCTCATAAAGCTCCGAACCGTCCTTCAGATCGGCGTCGATGTACGTACGATGATCGGTTGCCGAAAGCGCCAGCAGCGGGAACCGCTCTTTCAGCTTCAACTCCAGTTGCTCGACTAGGCGGCCTTCCAGTTCGAAGCGGTAGGCGCTGGCCCGGAAGAGCTTGATGAGATTGGATACGCGGTCGTCGACCACGACCCGCCCGTTGTTAATGATGACCACCCGCTCGCAGATGTCCTCGACGACGTGCATATCGTGCGAGGAGAGAAGGATCGTCCTCTCGCCCCGGGCAGCCATCTGCTTGAGGGCGTGCCGCAATTCGTAGGAGGTCTCTACATCCAGTCCAAGAGTCGGTTCGTCGAGCAGCAGAACCTCGGTCTGTCTTACCAGAGCGCAGGCCAGGGCCAGTTTCTGCTGCATTCCTCGCGAGAGCATACGTGCCGAAGTGTGCTCCTTATCCTTGAGGTCGAACAGTTCAATCAGCTCATCGATGTAACGCTTGACCTTCCCGACCATGTGTCCCTGGATTCCGGCGAAGAACTCCAGGTTCTCGCGCGGCGTCAGGCGCCAGTATATGTTCCGGTTCCCCTCGAGGAGGGCGGCCACCCTCTCCATGGCCCTCTTGGGTTGACGTTGAGCCTCAATTCCGTCCAGCCATATCTCGCCCGAGTTGGCCTTGATCAAACCGGCGATGCACTTTATGGTCGTGGTCTTCCCCGCTCCATTGGGTCCCAGCAACCCGACGACCTCGTTCTTGCGCACGGCAAAACTCACCCTGTCGATGGCCATCACGGGCTCAGCACGCCGCCGGCGGTAGCGTTTGGTGAGGTCCTTTACCTCAAGCACAGTGTCCATCTATCTCCTTCGCCAACAGGTCACTCTCTCTTGTGCCTCTCTTATCCGCGCGGGATACTATTCTAGCAGGTCATCCCCAGGCCACCGCCTCCTTCCCCGTCGGGCGGGCTTTGCGGAAGCTGATCACGTAGAAGAGCCCGCGCCAGATCCATCTCAGATCGACGTCAGCGATCCCATCGGGCAAGAGGTCCATGGGTGGCTTGTTGGCATAGAGGCTGTTCTGCTTGAGCAGCCAGCGGCCGAACCTGGTGTTCTCTTTCCCCGGGGTCAGTCCTTCGTCGCCGATCACGATTCTCGCACCCGGCCGGGCTACCCGTACTATCTCGGCCAGGGCCCTCTCCTTTTCCCCGAACGTGTTGATGCCGCCGAAGTGGAGGATGGCATCGAACAGGCCGTCCCTGTAAGGCAGATAACCGGCATTACCGAGTCCGAACTCGGCTGGGAGGCCCCTCCTGGCCATCTTCTCACGCGCTACGGCCAGCATCCCCGGTGAGAGGTCCATGGCCAACAGCTGTCCCTCCTTGCCGATCTGTTTTGCTATCAGAGGCAGGTTGCTTCCGGTTCCCGCACCCACTTCCAGTACCCGATGACCGGGCTTGAGCCCCAGAGGTGCGACGAGATCTCGACAACGCGCGCGGGGCTCCCACAATGCCCCCGCAAGCATCATGAGCCGGAGCGTACGGTCGTACGAGGCGGCGACCCGCTGGTACTGGTCCAGAAACTGCCTGTCGATTTCGGGCAGCTTCTCAGGCTCGGGATAGACCAGGTTGGGAAGCCCGTAAGCGATCTCGTAATCCCTGTCACACCTCCCGCAGAAGAGCTTCCCCGAGAGCACACTACGGCCTTCCTGTTCCTCGGGCCTGAGCTCCAGTTCTCCCTTACATGCGGGACAGCAGAGATGATCCAGGACTTCCTTATTCATGCTTCGTTCGCCTCTCCTTCTCTTCTGTGCTCGATCCACACGGCGTATCTCGCACCATCGGTATGGCGCCGTGGCCAGGCGAGGACGCCGCTCTCCATGAGCTTCCTCAAGGCCCGCTCGAAGATGGCATGGTGAATAGGGTTGAACGCCTCGCGGATATCGATTCCATTTCGGGCCGGCGCGGTCCCCTGGTAGAGGCGCTCCAGATGGCTCCAGTTGGGTGTGACGGCTGTACTGAGCAGCCGGTCCCACACTATCCGAACCAGTTCCTGAATCCGCGCCTTAGAGACTTCGTCAACTACCGGACAGACGGAGGTTGCGGCGTCGCTGTGATCGATATACTCGAGCTCATGTAGAAGCTGAAGGTGGTCGGCAAGCCTCTCCGGTGTGATTCCCGTTCTTGAGGCGATCTCTCGCAACAGCATCGGCGTTGCGTATAGCTCGACGAGAATTGCGCCGAGCTCCTCCATGGCGCGGGCGACCTCTTCGGCTGATCGTCCCTCCCGGCGCCAGATATAGGCCTGCTCCGGAAAGGCCCTCCGGGGTCCGCCGGAGGGTAACTCACCATGACCGATGAAGATGAAGGGCCCGTACTCGGCGGTGTGGCCCCACATCCAGCTCGCCCGCAGATTCCGTATTTGGCCCTCAAAGCCGGTGAACACATAGGCTCCGCCCGGCATCTCCTTCTCCGGCAGGAGCAGTCCTGCCCGGTCCAGCGCAAGACCGCCGAAGTCCAGAACATAGGCCCCGACCAGGATGTAGTCCAGGTCCGCCGTGGAGAACCCGTGCTCAGCGAAACGGCACGCCTCATAGGTCTTGTGAACGATGCCCATGCTGTCCCTCACCTCGCCCACATACGAGTCCGCCATCTGCTCCAGAAGTGGCTCAAGCTCCTCCTGATCACGTTCGGTGAAGATAGCAAAGGACGGCTTCCACAGCGGGCCGGTTCTCTCTACCAGGCCCGCCTTCCCGAGGCTCTCCAGGTGTCGGGATACCGCCTCCTTGGAGAGAGCCAGGGTCTCTGCTATGTTCTCAGGAGTCGAGTGTTCGCGGTTGATCAGGCTCAGGATCTCCTGCCGAATCTCGGGCCTGGTGACGGCGTATGGATTCAGTTGTTCATCGTCCTTGTAGCCGCCACAGAGGGCGAACTCTATCTTGCTCATCGGCGTTACATCTCCCCGTCGGCAAACAGCCTTTCTCGCATCAGCCGTGGGGGTAGTGAGCCGCAAGACAGAACGGCATCGTGGACGTCTTTCAGTGACGCCTGCGGGTGCTTCTTCTTGTACTCATCGATGACCTTCATGATCTCTAGCTTCCCGATGAGGTAGCTCATCGGCTGGGTGGGACTCGTGGTGTACCTTCGCACCTCGGCCTGAGCGTTGCTTCGCTCCAGGCTGGCTTTCTCCACCAGGAAGTCGATACCCTCGTCCACCTTCATCTTCCCGGTATGCAGGGATACATCGAGGATGATGCGGGCTGCCCGCCACAGCTGGTCGGACAGTCTCCCCAGTCGCTGCATGGGCTTATCGACATATCCGAGTTGTTCCATCAACTCCTCGCAGTAGAAGGCCCAGCCCTCAGGAAACAGGGTGGAGACGAATCCACCGAGTTTCCGCGGCAGTGAGCCGACGGTGTTGGCATAGACAAGCTGGAGGTGATGGCCGGGATAGGCTTCGTGGAGAGCGGTGACCGGCAGTTTGGCATAGTTGTGCCCCTTGAGCTTCTCCTCCTGCTCCTCAGGCGGACTGCTTGGGTCGACCGGGGTGACCAGAAAGACCCCCTGCTGTACCTTCTCCAGGGGTCCGGGCATCATGTACGCTGCGTAGGGTATAACTCCCCGCAGAAAGGGAGGGGTGGGCTCGATCTTCAGCGTCTCCCCCTCGGGTATCGAGACTATGCCCTGAGTGGCCACGAACTCTCTGACTCTGGCCATCTCGCGCCGGTAGACATCGAGCAGTTCTTCAGCTGTGGGGTGGTCGGCCTTGGCCTGTTCCAGCAGTTCCTTGACCGTCTTCCCCGGGTCGATGTCTCTGGCCAGCCTGTTCATCTGCTCCTGCGTCTCGTCAAACAGCTTCCATCCCGTCTTCAGGAGTCCCTCAGCGTCGTAGTCCAGCATGTGATCCTCGCGGAGTAGTTCCTCGAAGATATCCTGCCCGACCGCGAAGTCGCCCCTGGCTGCGGGGGCCACGCGCTGCTGCAGGAACTCCACGTAATCCTGCACAGCCTGGGCCGCCTTCTGGCTGGCTTCGTTCAACTGAGGCGCAAGCCCCGGCGTTTGCTGAGCAAGCGCCGGGATGAGCATGTTGAAGAGAGCCAGGCCCTGCTGGGCGGACTCCTGTGCTATCTGGTTCCACACCGGCGGTACCGCCTCCGGCTCGACGTTCTCTTTACCCTGGGTCAGCACGCCGGGTATTGCCCGCAGCCTGCCCAGGACCTTCTCGAGCCGGTCCTCCAGCGGGGCGAACTCCTTTATCAGCAGAAGGAACACTCCTGCCATGGCCTCGCTGGTGTAGCCGCCGGGGTTGCGGATGTGTCCCTTGAGCAACTCGAACTCACGGAGCCCCGACTTCGCCGTCTGGATCATAAGCCGGTGGTCTATTCTGGCATCAACATCAAAGCCGGCGGTGTCGAAGCTCTCGAAGTCGTTGATAGCCTCCCTGATCTCCTTCTGCCGTCTTTCTAAAGCAGCTTTGCTGTGGTCTGCCAGCCGGTCGTCGAAGCGGTGGTCGCCTAGCTGGGTGGCGGCTACAGGAGACTCCTCCATGAAACGGTCGATGAACTTCTCCGCCAACCTGTAGAACTCCGCCTGATCGGTCTTCTTCATTAGTGCCCTCCTTCTTTGTATTGCTCAGTTGCCGCCGTTATCCGGCGGTTATGGCCACGTCGTCGATCCTGATGTACGGGGAGACAAGTCCGACCTCCTGGGGGAAGGCCAGACGCTCTGTCTCCCGGGACAACCCTGAGAGCTTGGACAGGAACTCAAACAGGTTGCCGGAGAACATGGTCTCGATCAGCGGTCGGGTGAGTTTCCCGTGCTCAATCAGGAAGCCTCCCTTAACCACTCCGGAGACGTCACCGCTCACCGGATTGGGAGAGGAAGAGAATCTCGTGACCAGGATGCCCCGCTCGACCTCCCCGATAAGCTCTTCTTTGCTTTGTTCTCCGTGTTTGATCGTCAGATTGGTCGGGCCGATTGCCGGAACAGAGCGAGTGCCGCCCGAGGCGTGGCCGGTTGAGCCGCGTCCCTCTTTCCGGGCGGTGTAGCTGTTGTACAGGTAGTTCTGCAGAACGCCGTCCTGTATTATCGTTAAGTGCGTGTGCGGCAGACCTTCCCGGTCAAATGATGCGGAGCATGCCCCGCCGGCGAGTTGCCCGTTGTCCTCAATGGTGAGCATAGGCGAGGCGACCTCTTTACCCGTCATTCCAGCCCAGCGGCTCATTCCTTTCTGAACGTTGTTGGCGCTGACCGCCCAGATGATGGGGCCGATCATCAGCTCGAGCACGGCGTCCGGTGATAGAATGATGGTCCCCGCGAACGATTCTCCTCGCGTGGCGCCGAGCGAGGCGACAACGCTACCGGCGAACTCCATTGCCGTCTTCTTGCCATCGAGTTCGCTGGCTCTCCTCGCGGAGTCGAAGCGGTGATTGAAGCTTGATACTTCCTCGTTGTCCCGGGCCATGCCCATGATGAAGTGGGAGAACAGGCTTCGTTGCTCCTCGGCCTTTATCCCCTTTGAGTTCATGACCGCGTGTGTAGCGATCGCTGCGTTAACCAGGGCACTGTCGATCATGACCCGCGAGTCGTAGTTCCGTGCAGCGGCGAGCATCTCCTCCATTTGGGTGATCGCCTGATCCATCCCAAACGCCTGAGCCTGATCGTCGTAGAGCCCGCTGATTGTCTTGATCGGTCGCGGCTCGGGCAGAACGTTATGTTCATCTTGAGGAGTAGCCTTGCTCAGGCTCACCGCCATTTGGACGGTCTCCTCTATCGTCTGCTCGTCGAAAACGTTCACCGAGGCGAAACCCAGTGCGCGGTCGGAGAACACGCGGATGCCCAATCCGTCGGCGGCATGTGAGGTGGCAAGCTTGAGTTCATTGGCCTCTGCCCTGACGCTTATCTCGCGGCCGCGGGTCAGAAAGGCCTCGGCTTCATCGGCCCCGAACTTCAGAGCCGTTTCTACTGCCAATTCGCACAAGTTCAAAAGCTCGATCATTTTCTCCCTCCGATAATCGCCTTGCAGCGGACAAACGGTCCTCCGCCGTCGACTTTGGCCATCTGGAGCTTGCCGCAGTAGCCGGCGCCCATATCGAAGCGGAACTCCTTGCTCACCGCGTCGACGCTCTGAAGGACCTCGAAGGCCTGGCCGCTGATGGCCACGCCCCGCAACAGCTCTCCCAGCTTGCCGTCCTTTATCCTGTAGGCTTCCTGGACGGAGAACATGAACTCGGCGTTGGCATCGGCCTGTCCTCCGCCGGCGCCCTTGAGCAGATAACCCTCGTTTATCTCGGAGATCATCTCCTCCAGGGTCCTGTCTCCGGGCTCGATATAGGTATTGCGCATCCTGATGAGAGGCTCGTCGGAATACTCGTAGGCCCGGGCGTTGCCGGTCGATCTCACCTCGAATAGAGCCGCGCTCTCCCGGTTGTGCAGGTAGGACTTCAGTATCCCGTCCTTGATCACCTCTGTTCTTTCTGTGATTACGCCCTCGTCGTCGACAAGAACGGTACCGCCGGCAAGTCTGCCGTACTGTGAGGGGCCGCTATCGACCAGGGTGACCAGTTCGCTGGCCACCTTCTGGCCCAGTTTTCCCTTTGTGATAGCTCCCGACAGGACGAAATCGGCCTCCACGGTATGACCGATGGCTTCATGGGAGAGGAGGCCGGCAAGTCCGGGGTCGAGGATCACCACCGCCCGCTCGCCCGCGGGGTGCTTCGCTCCGAGCAGGTCCCTGGCGCGCCTGGCGACCGTCTCGGCCAGTTCATCGGGGTCCTTTCTTAAGAGGTCTGTCCAGCCCCCGGTGATACCCATAGATTCACGGGCTTCTACCCGGTCACCGTTGGCAGCGGCCACACCGAAAAGCCTGAACTCGGGCTTGGAATCGATCACCTCCGCCCGCGCACCGTCCGTCGTGTATATGTACTTGTGGTCCAGGTTCTCCCGGTAGCTGCACGCTGCCGAGGCAATAAACGGGAACGACCGCACCTTACTCTCGGCTTGCCGCACCAGGGCCAGTTTCTCCTCGAAAGAGTGGGCACTGAGCGGGTCTTCGATCTCCGGTGCGAATCTCCCCGTGGCCAGACTCGCCTCTCCGAGTCGGGCCCCTTCCTTTTTGCCTGCCGCCCTCGCCCCGCTGATGGCGTCCAGGATCGCCCCTTTGATGCTCTCTCTGTCGATACGTGAGGTGCTGCTGAACCCCCAGCCTCCGTGATGGAAGGCTCTCACGCCTATCCCGCTGTAGACCGTCGAGTTCGCAGCCTCGAGTTCGCCCTGACGGACCGACACAATCAGGCCCTTGCGCTCATGATAACGCAGTTCACCGTATTCCACCCCGCTGAACTCACCCAGTAAGCTCTCCAGCAGTTCATGCATTGTTGCTCCTTTCTCTTTGTGTTTTCATCTTAGTACGACCACTTCTGTAAGTGTTCGACGAAGGGCCATCGACCGCTCATCGTCCTTGAAGCAGTGACGCGAAACCGCGGGTAAATGCCCCGGGCAGGGTCATTCGACGAAGACCTTCACAACTTCGCCGTCGCTGCCGCGCACGTCCACCTCAAGCTCACTCAGGGCCTCGACCAGTTCGTCGAAGTCCTCCTCCTTCAGATTGCGCATGTCGAAATCAATGCCTTTGTCGCGCAGGGCGCCGCTGACCTTGTCTCTGGCCTGGTCCGGAAGCAGAGAGGTGAACTTCATGCCGGAGCGTAGCAGCGCCATGGGTACACGTATGTTGACACGGTCGACATCGCTTGCGCGCTCGTGCTCAGGATCTGGCTGCACGGTAACTCGCAGGTACTTCGCTTTAACGGTTCGCGCTCGTGCCTCCGCCTTCGGGGGGCCTTCGCGAGGACCGCCTTCAGACCTCAAGGCACCGAGCAACCGATGAGCTTCTTCGACTGTTATCCTCTTGTCCTCAAGCAGTTCCAGGATCTTCTTCTCACTGTCAGACATTTTGTTTTCCTCCTTTCGTTTTCTAGATAACTGAAATCACCACATGGTCCGTCTTATCACGTGCATCGATCTTCAAGCCGGGCGTGGAGCAGAGCAGGTTGACGAAAGCCCACGTGGCTCGCCATGAGCATAGCGTGTCGAGAACAACCCTGGACACGCCCGGGTTCGGGTTGTTCTGCCCGCGCCGGCGGAGCACAAGCACAGCTACCAGTATCACCGGCGAGAGAACAATCAGGA
>PWRA01000070.1 GCA_003556385.1 Dehalococcoidia bacterium
AAGGGGTAGGCTTCGGCTTCGAGCGCGTTCACGCCCAGAATAGGAACGCTCAGGGCGTACGCCAGGCCCTTGGCGGTACTCAGCCCAACCCGAAGCCCGTTGAAGCTGCCCGGACCTTTGGCGACAATAATCGCTTCCAGGGAGCGCAGGTCAACCTTCGATCGCTGCAATACGCAGACCACATTCGGCAGCAGTTCCGTTGTGTGATTGCTCGCGGTCTGCCAGGTCAGCGAAGCTAGCATGTCTCCCCGGTGGGATAAGACAACACCGGCAGTATTGGATGACGTATCTATTGTCAGCTCCATATCAGCACTGTCGTTTCAGGACCCAACCCCAAAAAGCCGGCGATGCCACGGGTAAATGCGGGGAGCGCCCCGCCCCGGGCAACCGTCAGCAAGCTCGCCATATCAGATCTAGCTCCAGATTTCCTCTCTTACTGTAAGCTCATTTGACAGCTGGCGGTAGCGCTCTCCGTGAGGCTTGAGGCAGATGCAGCGTCCTGTTTCGGAGTCGGCGACGTAGCGGAGAGTGACAAGCAGATTCTCCTCGGGCAGGATCGACGGCGCTCTCTCGGCCCATTCGATGACACAGACGCCCCTGCTGTAGAAGTACTCTTCGAGTCCAAGGTCGGCTATCTCTTCGGGGCGTTCCAGGCGATAGAGGTCGATATGGTAGAGAGGGAGTCTGCCCTGGTATTCTCGAAGGATTACGAAGGATGGACTGAAGGCATACTCTTCGACGGCCAGTCCATCCGCGATGCCCTGGACAAGACATGTCTTCCCTGTTCCCAGCTCTCCTATCAGGAGGAAGACGTCGGCCTCCCTTGCTAGTTCCCCCAGGTGGCGTCCCAGGAGATGGGTCTGTTCAGGGCTACGCGAAGCTAGTTCTAGACCTTCCATCTTTGAAGTGCCCCCAGCCAGCTCTTTCATAAGGCATGACGTTTCCCTCGCCGTTCAATACAGTTACTCGGGCATCCGAAGATTCTCCTGTGATCTCACCGATTATCGTGACCGGACAATCCAGTGCTTGCTGAGCGCGTTTGACAGTGCCCTCAAGGGCGGTGAAAACGAGCTCATAGTCTTCTCCGCCACACAGAGCCAACTCCCGGTAGTTGGCGAAGTTGGCCGCAACCATGGCGTGCACCGGCACGTGTTCTAGCCTTATCCTGGCATTCACTCTACTCGCTTCACATATGTGGTCAAGATCGGCAATGAGTCCGTCGCTTACGTCTATTGCGGTCCTCACTCCCTGTTCGATTAATGTCTGACCTTCTCGTACTCTGGGCATGGGCTTGAGATGTGCCCGTCTCAGGTATTGTGCTACCTCGCTATCCAACATTGTCTTGTCCTTCAGCATTGCTAATCCGGCTGCCGATGCTCCCAGCGATCCCGTGACGGCAATCTGCTGGCCGGGGGTAGCCGTCGATCTCCTGAGCATACTGTCGCCTTTGCAGTATCCTATTACTGTCATGGTGACCACGACATTGGGAGCGGTGGCCGTGTTACCCCCGACTATAGCCACTCCGAACTCGCGGGCAAGATGTACCATCTCGTCGGAGAACCGGGAGACGTCTGCTATCTCCACGTCGCCGGGCAGCGCCAGAGAAAGCAGAGCGTACCTGGGAACGCCTCCCATAGCGGCTATGTCGCTCAAGTTGACGGCCAGCGCTTTCCATCCCAGTTCGTCCCACTGAATGACTCCCAGATCGAAGTGGACATCCTGTACCAGAGTATCTGTAGTAGCTAGATGGATTGTGTCGTCGCCTCGCCAGGCAGCGGCATCATCACCGATTCCGACCAGGACTCCGCGCCACAGGGCTTGTTCAGGGCCATCATGTCGGGCGATGCTGTTGCGTATCAGGTCAATGAGGCCGAACTCTCCCAGGTCGGATACCTTCATCGATGGCATTATACCATCGGCTTCATCCGGCGTTCTAGCTCGCGCATTGTGGCCGGGTGTAGCATAGCTTGTCTTGTTGCCGTTTAGTGCCTATGATATAATGACCTGATTATGCGTGATTACGAACTGGTAGCCATAATAAGCCCCGAGGTTGATGAAGACGGGGTGTCCGAAATAGTAGAGAAGGTCACTAAGTCGGTCAACAGCCATGGCGGAGAGGTCGAGGAGGTGAAGAAGTGGGGGAGACGAAAACTCGCTTATCCTATAGATAGCTTCATGGAGGGTGAGTATCTTCTGGCCCGCCTGAAGCTGGCGCCCAACTCCGTTAGAGGACTGGAGGAGGATATCGGCGCCTCGGGCGATATCCTGCGCTATCTCATGGTGAAGGTGGACGGTTAGGATGGCCAGCTTGAACAAGATCATGCTGATCGGCAACATCGGCAGTGATCCGGAGATGAGGTACACGCCCAACGGCAAGGCGGTGACCTCGTTTCGTATGGCTACCAACCATCGATATACCGGATCCGACGGCGAACGGAGAGAAGAAACGGAGTGGTTCAGAGTTAGCGTTTGGGGTAGGCAGGCTGAAAGCTGTAACCAATTCCTGTCCAAGGGGAAGAGGGTCTATGTTGAAGGAAGATTGCAGTCGCGCAGTTGGGAGGGGCAGGATGGGCAGATGCGTTTCAGCCTTGAGGTGTCGGCAAACCAGGTGATTTTTCTCGACAGGTCGGCTCCTGCCTCCCTCTCCCAGGAGGGAGAGCTTGAGCCTGAAGACCTACCGTTTGACTAGAGTATAAGGAGGAGGATATTTGGCTACTACCGGAAGAAGAAGAGGGACAAGGGGCTATTCGAGCAGGCCGGCTTTCTGTCCCTTCTGCAAGGCTAATATCAAGATCGACTACAAGGAGGCGTCGATGCTATCCCGTTACGTTACCAGTCAGGGTAAGATTGTGTCACGACGGAGGAGCAAGACGTGTGCCAAACACCAGAGAGGGTTGGCACAGGCGATAAAGAGAGCTCGTTATCTCGCTATGTTGCCGTATGCGCCAAGCCATATCTGGAAAACAGGAGGCGTGGGCCTTTCTCGGTCGGCGGTTTAAAGGATGCCAAAGCGTACGTATCAACCGAAGAAGATTCCTCGAAGGCGTAGCCTGGGTTTTCTGGCTCGGATGGCGACCCGGGGAGGCCGTAAAGTGCTCAGAGCGAGGCGTCAAAAAGGCAGATATAAGCTGACTCCCGTTTGACCCTGTCGCATGAAGGAGGCTCAGGCTTTAACCCGCAGGGAGCAGTATACACGCGTTTACCAGCAAGGTAGAGCATGGGCCAATAGTCTGGTAGTGATGAAGGCAGCCCCCAATCCCTTGGGCCTGAGCCGATATGGCTTTTCCGTGACGAAGAGGGTGGGCAAGGCGGTGCAGCGTAATCGCCTGAAGAGGTTACTCAGGGAGATCATGAGGCTGCAATCGCTAAAGCCGGGATGGGATATCGTCTTCATTGCTCGATCTGCAGCGGTCGATGTTGATTATCACCAACTGGACGACGCAGTAACCGAGCTTCTGACACGGGCGCAGTTACGGGAAAAGGAAGAATGAGCCGGGCAGCTATGGTTTTGATCAGGTGGTATCAGAACAGCGCATCGCGGGTCTTGCCTAACGTGTGCCGTTTCAGGCCTTCGTGTTCTCAATACGCCTTTGAGGCGATACAGAGATACGGGTTCGTCCGGGGCACATGGCTGGGTGCCAGGAGGATAGTTCGATGCAATCCCTTCTGCGAAGGTGGGTATGACCCGGTACCCTAGTTCATCTGTGGGAATGAGGCAGACAAAGATACTGCTCCTCGCCACAATCGTGCTTCTGGCTGTCTTTCTGTCCGGCTGCCCGTTCGGCGCAGCTCAGGTGACGGGGGGTTGGTCGGGAACCGCGTTTCGCGACGGCACCATCTATGCAGGCACCCTGCAAGGGGCCGTGGTCGCCATAAACGCAACCACCAGGAGCCCGCAGTGGCCGGATCCTCACCGTGTCACCATACCCGCTGAGGGACTGCAATGCGGTCCGGCGGCGGTGGCCGCTCCCCTGTATGCTACGCCCACAGTTGTCGGCGACGTGGTCTACATCGGCACGTATGCCGGAGAGGTTCTGGCACTAAATACGGTTGCCAGGAGTCAGGGTCTGCCCTTTCCGCAAAGAGGGGCGGGTGAGTGGGTGGAATTTCTTGACGGCCAGGCAGGAAACAATGCCGTAGTGGCTGATCTGGCCGTACGTGATGACCTCTTATATGTGAGCGCTTCCGATGGCCGCGTGTACTGCCTGAGCCGGGCATTCGGCGATTTCGTTGCCCGGTCGGAGGTTTTGGACCAGAGGCACAGGAAGCTATGGACCTCTCCGGTGATCCACAATGAGGCGGTCTATGTGAGTACGTTCGAGGGTCATATTCGTGCCCTGTCGGCCGACACGCTTGAGTTGCTGGACTGGTCGTTTGAAGCGGACGCGGGGTTCGCTTCATCTCCGGTGATCCACGATGACATCCTCTATGTAGGGTCGTTTGACAATCGATTGTATGCCGTGAGGATCGGTGATAGCGATCCTCTGTGGACGTTCCGTGGTGGGCAGTGGTTCTGGGCCTCTCCCGTGGTTTATGAGGGGGTGGTGTATGCTTCCTGTCTCGATGGCAGAGTCTACGCCATCGGGGCTGAAACAGGTGTGGAACTGGGAAGGTTCAACTCTGGAAGCCCCATAGTGTCCTCCCCTGTTTTGATGGACGACTTGCTGATAGTCGCGAATGAACAGGGGGTGGTAGACGTTTTCGACCTCAGCGGTGGGCCCGAAAGCCTGGAGGTGCCCTTCAGGAGTATTACCATCGGCGATAAGGTGAGGAGTTCGTTCTCTGCGCACGATGGGTTTGTTTATATCCGGGGCGAGGACAACCACTTATATGTCGTGGACATCGACGAGGGGCGGGTAGTCTGGGATGTCCCATTGGACATAGAGGAATAGGAAGCAGTACTGTGATAGCTGTTTGGGAGTTGATCATCCTGGAGCCCATTCTTAATGTGCTGATCGCTCTAAGCCAGATCCTATTCGGCCAGTTTGGTCTGGCCATCATCGCCCTCACCGTTATCGTTCGTCTGATCTCGTGGCCTCTCAACAAGCGACAGCTAAAGGCCACCAAGGCTATGCAGGATATGCAGCCCAAGATGCAGGAGTTGCAGAAGAAGTACGGCAAGAACCAGCAGAAGCTGCAGCAGGAGACGATGAAGCTCTATAAGGAAGCAGGGGTGAATCCCCTCGGCTGTTTGTGGCCCATGCTGATCCAGCTTCCGATCTGGATTGCTCTTTATCAGTCGATCATGAGGGCCCTGGCCGCCACGCCGGAGAACCTGCTCAATCTGCATCGTCATCTTTACTCCTGGGAGATAGTGCATCAGGCGATCCCGCTCAGCAGTCGGTTTCTGTGGCTCGATCTGTCACGACCCGATCCCTATTTCATCCTGGCCATCATAGTCGGCGGTACCATGTGGGTTCAGCAGAAGATGACGACTGCACCCTCAGTTGACCCGAAACAGCAATCCACAGCAAGGATGATGACGGTGATGATGCCGTTCATGTTCGGCATCTTAACCCTCATGTTCCCCAGCGGTCTCGCGCTGTTCTGGGCCGTTTCCAATGTGATTGGCATCGTGAGTCAGCACGTATTCGCCGGTGGCTGGGGGTATCTCAAGCTCAGTTCTCCGTTTCAGCCCCGGAGCTGAGAAGAAGTGAGTGAGTATTGCGGTGTCAACCGCGAACCGGTAGAGAAGGGTAAGACTATGGAAGAGATCGAGATATCGGCTGCGACAGTGGAAGAAGCCATAGAGCTGGCAGAGGCGCAACTGGGGCTCGGCCGGGACGAGTTCGGCGTGGAGGTTCTCAGGGAAGGAAGGACAGGGATTCTTGGCGTAGGTGCCGCGGACGCTCTGATCAGGGTGATCCCGGCGGTCCCGCGGGAGACCGACAGCCCTGAGTTGCACGAGACGGAAAACGTCCGGCTGGCTGTGGAGGTTCTGGAGACGTTGCTCGAGTTGCTGGGAGTGACCGGCCGGGTTGAGGTGCTGTCCTACGAAACACCTCTGGCTTTCGATATCGTCGGTGACGATCTGGGTATCTTGATCGGACGGCGGGGTCAGACGCTGGCCGCCCTGCAGTACATCACAAAGCTGATAGTAACCAGCCGGTTGCAGACCTGGGTGCCGATAACTATTGACGTCGGCGGATACAAGAAACGCCGTTATGATTCATTGCAGAGATTGGCCTTGTATCTGGGGGAGCAGGTCAAGTCGGGACGCCGTTCCATAACCATGGAGCCCATGCCTGCCGACGAACGCCGTATCGTTCACCTGACCTTGGCCGATAATCCCGACGTAACCAGCTATAGCATAGGCGAGGGCGAAAGCAGGAAGGTGGTTGTTTCGCTGAGGCAGAGTTGACCGCGTTCAGGGATGTAAGCACCAGGGTTAACTTCGTTCAACTCGAAGAGGGCATCCTCCGCTTCTGGAAAGAGCAGGATATCTTCAACAAGAGCGTCGAGTTGAGACGAGGGCGGCCGCATTACGCCTTCTATGAAGGTCCACCGTCAGTTAATGGCAGCCCGGGAGTGCATCATGTACTGGCACGGCTCTACAAGGACGTCGTCTGTCGGTACAGGACGATGCAAGGATACCACGTGCCCCGCAAGGCGGGATGGGATACCCACGGCTTACCCGTCGAGTTAGAGGTGGAGAACGCTCTTTCCATCACCAGTAAAGCCCGGATCGAGGAATATGGGGTAGCGCGGTTCAATGATCATTGTCGCCGTACCGCTCTCAGGTACGTCCAGGAGTGGGAGACCGTGACTGAACGTCTTGGCTACTGGTTGGACATGGATAATCCCTACGTCACGATGGATAACGGCTACATTGAATCCTGCTGGTGGATTGTGAAACAGCTATGGGACAAGGGGCTGATCTACCAGGGCTACCGGGTGACGCCGCACTGCCCACGATGTGGAACCTCTCTGAGTTCCCACGAAGTAGCTTTGGGCTATGAAGATACAGCAGACCCGTCGGTGTATGTGAAATTCGCGCTCGACGCCCGCTTGCTGGACAGGAAGACGGAGCTTCACTCCGCGTTCCCGTCTTCGGGCCTCTCAGGGAAGACGGTGTTCTTGCTCGCCTGGACGACAACACCGTGGACGTTGCCCGGCAATACGGCCCTGGCGGTCGATACCGGCGCAGAGTATAGTGTTTTGGAAGGCGACGAGGACTACCTCATCCTTGCCGCAGTGCTTGAGGAGGGAGTAGACCTGGAGGGGTACAGGCGTTCTGGGACTGTTGCAGGCAGGTGTCTGGTAGGGCTTGAATACCGGCCTTTGTTCAACCCACACGAGTTCGGCGTGCCGCGTCTGAAACTGCCGACACTGTCGGCGCAGGAGACGAACGACAGTCTGACCTATCCCGTGATAGGCGCCGAGTTCGTGTCCCTGGAGGAGGGCACAGGGGTCGTCCATATCGCCCCTGCCTTTGGAGAGGTTGACTTCGATATCGGAATGAGCAGCGAGCTCGACTTCGTTCAGCCTGTGGACCTGGAGGGCAAGCTCATCGGCGCGTATCCTTTTGCGGGGGAGTTTGTGAAGGATGCCGACCGTCGCATCCTGGAGGACCTCAGGTCGCGTGGTCGTCTGCTGCTTGAGAGCGAAATCGTTCACTCTTATCCCTTCTGCTGGAGATGTGAGACTCCTCTGCTCTACTACGCCAAACCCGCCTGGTACATCCGAACCACGGCTGTGAAACAGGAACTCATCGCGGGCAATGCCGAGATAAACTGGTATCCTGACTATATCAAGCATGGTCGCTTCGGCGATTGGCTGGAAAACAACGTTGACTGGGCCTTTTCCAGGGAGAGATACTGGGGGACTCCCCTCAACATCTGGCGCTGTCCTTCCTGTGACCGCCGTCAGTGTGTAGGCAGTGTGGAGGAGTTAGAGTCTCAGCCAGGGGTCGGCGGCTTGACCGGGCCCCTGGATCTCCATCGCCCTTACGTCGATGAGATCGCCTTTGCCTGTCCTGACTGCGGCGGGAGGATGCAGCGCGTACAGGAGGTGATCGACTGCTGGTTTGACTCCGGAGCCATGCCGCTGGCGCAATGGCATTTCCCATTCGAGAATGAGGAGGAGTTTCGCCTGAATTTCCCCGCAGATTTCATCTGTGAGGCCGTGGACCAGACGCGCGGCTGGTTCTACAGCCTGCACGCCATATCCACTCTGCTCTTCAACCAGCCTTGTTACAAGCACGTGATATGCCTGGGGCATGTGGTTGACTCGCGTGGCGAGAAGATGAGCAAATCCAGAGGTAACGTTGTTGCTCCCTGGGCTGTGCTCGGTAAGCACGGTGCCGATGCCATGCGGTGGTACATGCTGGTATCCACCTCAGGAGAAGATACCCATCGTTTTTCTCCCAAGCTGCTCGAAGAGACGACGCGGAGGTTCATGCTTACTCTGTGGAACACATATTCCTTTTTTGTCCTGTACGCCAATGTCGACTTCGGCGACGATGTTGTGAAGGTGCGTGATTATCTGTTGAATGTCCGGCTGTCGCAAGGAGAACGGAGCGAGCTTGACAACTGGATCACTTCAGAGCTAAACAGGTTGGTAACTGAGGTATCCAGATCAATGGATAACTATAATCCAACGGCTGCCACACGCAGAATCGAGCGATTCATAGAGATTCTCTCCAACTGGTACGTGAGACGAAATCGGCGTCGTTTCTGGAAGGGGGAGAACGATGCGGATAAAATGGCCGCGTACGCCACGCTTTATCGATGCCTGGTGACCCTGTCCCGCTTGTTGGCTCCCTTTGTTCCCTTTGTCGCCGAAGAGCTTCACCGGAACCTGGTGCGCTCGGTTGACCCGGATGAAGCAGAGAGCGTTCATCTCACCGATTTCCCCGTAGCCGATAAGGCCGAGATCGATGATAGACTTAACAGCGATGTTGAGCTGGCGATGAAGGTATCCAGTCTGGGCAGGGCGGCACGGGCTAAGGCGGGGATCAAAGTGCGCCAGCCCCTGGGAAAAGCCGTAGCCAGTGTGGAGACCGAAGAGGAGAAACGAGCTCTTGAGCGGCTGGCCGCCGAGATAACCGAGGAGATCAACGTCAAGCAGTTGGTCGTGTGGAGTGCCGCGACAGACCGGCGAGAATCGCCTTCGGAAGCGCATGGTTACGCTGTGGCCAGCGATGCCCGATATTCGGTGGCCGTAAGCACCGAGATGACTCCTGAGCTGGTAGCCGAAGGGGTGAGCCGAGAACTCGTGCGCCACCTCCAGAACATGCGGCGGAACGCCAGTCTTGACATCACCGATCATATCATTACCTACTACCAGACGGGAGAACCCCTGCTGAAGCAGGTGATAGATTCATTCTCAGGCTATATCAAACAGGAGACCCTGTCTTGTGAACTCGTCTAGGGGCCGCCGCCCAATGGCGCTTTCAGTGCAAAACACCGTGTGTTGAACGGCGAAGTTTCCCTGGCGATCAAGCCGGTGCGGCCTGAATCCTGATTCCTGCAGCCGGACCGGGCTCTGACTGCGGGTCCCGACATACAGAGCCAGGGGAGCTCTCTGGGCAGGCCTGCGGGTTCTCCGGCTACCCCGCGTGGCTGCGCACCCCAAAGCGGTAGCCTCTTATCCCCAACAACCGGGCTCCACAGTCGAGGGGATGCTGCGGCGACGACCGTGGTCTACGAATGCGGTTCCGCTGTAT
>PWRA01000109.1 GCA_003556385.1 Dehalococcoidia bacterium
AGCGACCGCCGAGTTAGATAAGCCGTGGTGTCTTTCAGTATTCAAGGACAATTCGGGGGTCATAGATTTCGACGGTCATCATGCGGTCTGCTTCAAGGTGGAAACGCACAATCACCCGTCGGCGGTGGAGCCCTACGGAGGCGCTGCCACCGGAATAGGGGGCGTCATTCGCGACGTGCTGGGCACCGGTCTGGGGGCCAGGCCCGTCATGAACACCGATGTATTCTGCTTCGGGCCGCCTGATTTTCCTTATGAGAGGCTTCCCGGGGGTGTTTTGCACCCACGGCGCGTTTTCAGAGGGGTCCGGGCCGGGGTGGCCGACTATGCCAACCGGCTTGGCATTCCCACACTCAACGGAGCCGTACTCTTTGATGACCGGTATATAGGAAACCCGCTGGTCTTCTGCGGGACAGTGGGCCTGTTACCCGTCAGCATGAGCCAAATCGGCCGGCAGGAACCGGGCGATCTGATCGTACTGGCCGGTGGCAGGACCGGCCGAGACGGAATTCATGGCGTCACGTTCGCCTCAGCGGACCTTAGCAGGGACTCCGAGGAGGTTTCTGCCAGCGCGGTCCAGATAGGCGATCCCATCATGGAGAAGAAGCTGATGGATGTTCTGGTTAAGGCACGGGACCTGGGCCTGTACCGACGGATCACCGACTGCGGTGGCGGAGGTCTTTCATCCGCAGTGGGCGAGATGGCTGCTGCGACAGGGGCGCGCGTACATCTGGAGCGAGTCCCTCTGAAGTATTCGGGGCTTTCATACAGGGAGATATGGCTGTCCGAGTCTCAGGAGCGCATGGTCCTGGCCGTTCCACCGGCGAACGTTGAGCCGTTGACTGCGTTGTTCTGGAGCGGAGATGTGGAAGCTACGGTCATCGGCGAGTTCACCGACGACCGCCGTTTGCAGCTATTGTACGCCGGGAACCCGGTGGGCGATCTCGACATGGAATTCCTGCACCACGGTCTGCCGCAGATCGAGCGGGAGGCCGTCTGGGAGCAACCGAGTTTCCCGGAGCCGGGCTTCGCCCCGCCATGCGACCTGCGCGAGGATTTGCTGCGAATACTGGGCTCGTGGAACGTTTGCTCCAAGGAATGGGTGATACGACAATATGATCATGAGGTACAGGGAGGCAGTGTCCTCAAACCTCTCGTCGGAGCAGCCAGTGACGGTCCGGGCGATGCCGCCATCATCAGGCCGGTGCTCGATTCCGACAGGGGCGTTATCGTCTCCAGTGGTATTAACCCCCGGTATGGCGACATCGATCCCTACTGGATGGCTGCCTCGGCAATAGACGAAGCGCTGAGACAGATCATCGCAGTTGGTGGTAGCCTCGAGAGAGTGGCTTTGCTGGACAACTTCTGTTGGGGGAATCCGGAGAGGCCTGAGAGACTGGGCGGGCTGGTGAGAGCGGCGCAGGCCTGCTACGACATGGCGGTGGTATACGGGACCCCTTTCATATCCGGCAAGGACAGCCTCTATAATGAGTATCAGACGGAAGAGGGCAGCATCTGCATTCCTCCCACCCTGCTGATATCTGCGCTCTCGGTGATGACAGACGTGAATAGAGCGGTGTCCATGGACTGCAAGCAGGCAGGAGATCTGATGTACATTGTCGGCGTTACCCGGAATGAGCTCGGTGGTTCGCATTACTACAGCATACACGGGTACGTGGGCAACAGGGTTCCCAGAGTGAACCCCGGGGAAGCGAAGCGGCTCATGGATGCTATCGCCGCAGCAACAGAAGGTGGCCTGGTAAAAGCCTGTCACGATTGCAGTGAAGGTGGTATCGGGGTGGCGGCGGCGGAGATGGCATTTGCCGGGAACCTGGGTATTCGCGTTGACCTGGGGCAGGTCCCGCTGGGCGAACCGATGAGCCGGGACGACTTCGTGCTCTTCTCCGAATCTAACACGCGCTTCCTGGTGGAGGTGGCTCCGGAGGACAAGGCTAGGTTTGAGGATGCGATGAACGGAGTGGATGTTGCCGTCATCGGTCGGGTGACAGGGGAGCCGCACCTGGAAGTGTCGGGCCTTTCGGGGGGCAGGGTGATCTGGGCCTCCCTTACAGACCTGAAGGAGGCGTGGCAGAGACCGTTGCGCTGGTAGGAGCGAGGGATAATGGCTGAAGTAAGGACCTTGATACTCAGGGCTCCCGGAACCAACTGCGACGGGGAGACGGCGTTTGCCTTTGAACTGGCAGGCTCGGTCGTAGAATTCGCACATATCAACGAACTGCTGGGCAGGAAGGAACTGCTGTCCGAGTGCCAGATACTGGCGATCCCGGGCGGCTTCACCTATGGTGACGATATATCTGCGGGGAGACTCCTGGCCAACGAGCTCAGGCTCAAGCTGGGGGAAGAAATTCACAGGTTTGTCGACGAGGGCAAGCTCGTCATGGGCATCTGCAACGGTCTGCAGGTGTTGCTGAAGGCGGGCCTCCTACAGCCACGTGGGGATACAGCGTGCCAATCGGTGACCATAGCCGGCAACGGCTCTGCGAGGTTTGAATGCTGCTGGGTCCATCTCCGCGTAGATGAAGCCACGCCCTGCGTGTTCACCGCGGGCATACGCAGTATGTACCTTCCCGTTGCTCATGGAGAGGGCAAGGTGTTTGCCGACGCCGGAGCAGCCGAGAAGTTGAATGCAGTGCTCCGCTACGCTGATGAAGCGGGGGCGGTTGCCGCGGATTATCCTGACAATCCGAACGGTTCGGTGGGCAGCATAGCCGGCATCTGTGATTTGTCCGGGCGCGTCTTCGGGCTGATGCCGCATCCGGAGCGCTATGTCCGCGGGACACAGCACCCGAGTTGGTGCAGACAAGCTCGCAGGGATTGGGGCGATGGCCTGCAGATATTCACAAACGCGGTGGAATGGGCGCAGAAGATCTGAGTATAGCGGATGGCCGACCGGGACCCCGTGATCCTGTCGGCGCGGCCGTGGGACCCGTCCTCACAACAGTGTCACATGCATACACTTGTGCTTGGGCTGAGGCCCGAAGTATAATTGTGATCAAAGCCAGCTGTATACCCGTGGGTCGTAGCTAGAAAGGGAGACAAGATGCAACCGTATGCCTTTTTCCGCAAGCAGTTCATGCCACTATCAGAAGCCAAGGTCGGAATTCTGACACAAGCGCTTCACTACGGCACCGGTTGCTTTGAAGGAATACGCGGCAACTGGAATAGCGAATTGCAGAAGTTCTGCCTGTTCAGGATCGACGACCACTACAAACGCATGCTTGAGGCCTGCCGCATCCTCAAGATAGACCTTCCCTACTCGGTCGATGACCTGTGCCAACTGACCAGAGAACTCCTGGAGAGGAGCGGCTACCGGGAAGACGTGTATATCCGGCCTCTGGCGTATAAGAGTTCGGAAACCCTGGCTCTCCATTTACATAACGTGGATGATGATTTTCTCATAGTCGTGACCACATTTCCCACCTACCTCGATACAGAAAAGGGTGTTCGCTGCTGCGTGTCGTCGTGGCGCCGCGTGGATGACAATATGATCCCTCCGCGCGGCAAGATCTGCGGCATCTACGTGAACAGCGCGCTGGCCAAAACGGAGGCCCAGGAGAACGGCTTTGACGAAGCAATACTGCTTGCTCACGATGGACATGTCTGCGAAGGTAGCGGCCAGAACATCTTTCTCGTTTCGGGTGGGAAACTGATCACTCCTCCGCCGTCCGATAACATCCTTGTGGGGATAACGCGGGACACGGTCATGAAGCTGGCAAAGAACGAGCTGGGTATAGATACGGTGGAAAGGGCAGTGGACAGGAGCGAACTCTATGTTGCTGAAGAGTGCTTCTTCACGGGAACGGCAAGTGACGTAGCTCCTGTACTGGAGATCGATCGCCGCCCGGTGGGCACTGGCCAGATCGGCAGAATAACCGCTCAGTTGCAGAAGCTCTTCGCGGAAGTGGTACTAGGGAAGAACCCCAAGTATTCCCAGTGGTATCACCTGTTTTCGCCTGAATCGGCGCAGGGATAGTAGACGAATCCTGTAAGCAAGGTCAGCCCGGCGCTACCCGCAGAGCCTTGAGCAGGTAGAGCAGGCGGCAACTCTGCTCCAGGGCAGCGGTGCAGTAATAGGCTTCCTCCAATAGCTGGCTAACCGCAAAGCTGCCATGACCCCGCACCAGGACCACCCTGTATTCGTTGAGTAGCCTGGCGATCTCCTGGGAAAGGTCTTCCAGCTTCGCCACCTCCTCGGTGCCCAGGACGGGCACCCTGGACAACAAGACCTGTCCCTCCAGGTCGCAGGGCACGATCTCCCTTTCCGTAAACGACAGGGCAACGGCATAGGGCGGGTGTGCATGTACGATAGCCAGTGCCGAGGTGTTCTTGTAGATGCAGCGGTGGATTTCCAGTTCCTTTGAAGCCAGAGGCGTAAGCCGATTGTTCTTGTTAACCCCCGTCTCCACCAAATCCCCTTCCTGAATGGAGCCCAGGGTGCTGCCCCGATGGGTGATGACCAGATGCTCGCCCAGCTTGATGCTCAGGTTCCCGCCCTGGGAACAGACCAGCCCTTGGGTGAAGAGCGCCTGCCCTACCGTCTGAAATTGGGCTAACATCGTATCAAACTACCAGTTAAAACTCAGTAACCTGACCGTCTTGAAGAAGCTTGCCCCGGGGCATCACGCCGCTCAGCTATAGCCGCACTGTCCCTCATGTCGGGCAGACAGGCGCTCTCATGCCGAAAGGCAGTGACTCCGGTGATGATACATTGCCTCCTTATTGATAGCGACCTAATAGCCATGGACTATCAGCTTGCTGATCCGCGTTCTTTGTCCAGACGGCTCATCAGCGCAGACTTAAGCCTGGCGCCTTTGTTCTTGTGAAGGACGCCTTTACTCACCGCTCTGTCCACGCTGCTGATGGCCATCATAGTCCTCTGGTATGCCGATTCGTCCCCCGCATCGACTGCGCCTTTCGCTTTGACCACGTATGTCTTAAGACTTCGCCGGATCAGGCGGTTCCGAAAGCGTTTTCTCCTTGTTGCTCTGGCGGCTTTGTTGCCCCACTTACTGCCTGACACTTATTCCCCCTTTCGCATCACGCTGACTACGTTCCATACGGAGTATATCCTGGACATTATTCTACTCAACTGCACGCCGTTTTTCACCTCCAGGGTGAAGTACAGTGAGACCTCGTCGTCGTTATGGTTGGCCATGGCTACCTCGGTCAGGTTCACCCTCTCTTCGGCTATGATACCACTAATGTCCCTGACAAGGCCAACCCGGTTCCAGGCGTCGACCTGTATCATCACGGGATAGACCTGGGCCACCTCACCCCAGGTGACCTTGATCAGCCTCTCCTTATCCTCTTCATTGAGGATGTTGACACAATCGCTCCGGTGTACGGTGATGCCCCGGCCACGGGTGATGTAACCGATAATCTTGTCTCCGGGCAGAGGATGGCAGCAGCTGCCGAGGCGGGTGAGCAGGTCACCGACGCCGAGCACGTTAATGCTCAGGGGACTCACTTTGCGTGGAGGCACGACAGAGACTCCGTCTGCAGCGGGCTCGAGATCTCGGCTCAACTTGAGTGCTACCTGGGAAGAACTGACACTGCCGCTGCCGAGCGCCGCGAAGAGGTCGTCTGCGTCCGGGTAGTCAAGCAGCCGCGCAACCCTGTCAGCAGCCGGCAAACCGGGGACCAGTTTCTTGAGTTCCCTATCCCAAATCTGCCTGCCGGTTTCAATGCATTGGCTGCGCTCTTGCTTCTTAAACCATTGACGAACCTTGGTGCGTGCATGCGATGTCTTAACATAACCAAGCTCGGGATTGAGCCAGTCAAGGCTGGGGCCCCTGTCTCCTTTGCTGGCCATGATCTCCACCACGTCGCCGTTCCTGAGTGTGTAGTTCAAGGGTTCCAGCTTTCCGTTCACCCTTGCTCCTATGCATCTGTAGCCCAGGTCGGTGTGAATCCGGAAGGCAAAGTCCAGAGGAGTGGCACCCCGGGGCAACTCCTTTATCTCTCCTTTGGGGGTATAGACAAACACGCGCTCGGCCAGCACGTCGGTCTTTATCGAGTCGAGGAAGTCCTCGCCCTCCAGGTCCTCCCGCCAGTCACCCAGCTGCCGCAGCCAGGCTGCTTCATCAGCCGAATGGACTTCCGCTTTCCCCTCTTTGTAGAGCCAGTGAGCGGCAACCCCGTATTCATTGACGCGATGCATAGCATGGGTTCGGATCTGTATCTCGAGGGGTGTTGTGCCGCGGCACATTACCGTGGTATGGAGCGCTTGGTAGCCGTTGTTCTTGGGGTTGGCAATGAAATCGTCGAACTCCTCGGGCACGGGCCGCCAACAATTGTGGATCGTGCCCAGTGCCTTATAGCAGTCTGAAACCGAATCTACCACCACCCGCAAGGCGAACAGATCATGGATGTCGCCGAATTCCTTGCCCTGCGCGTCGTACTTGCCCATCTTCTTATATATGCTGTAGATGTGCTTGGGTCGCCCGGAGACCCTGGCCTCTATCCCTGCTCGATCCAATTCCTGGCGCAAGACCTCGCTCACCTCGGAAATGAAGCCTTCCCTCTCCGTACGTTTTCCCGCCACCAGGCGAGCAACGCGATGGTAGGAACGCGGCTCCAGGTAGCGAAAAGCCAGGTCCTCCAGTTGCCACTTCAGTTGTGCCATACCCAGACGATGGGCGAGAGGAGCATATATCTCCAGCGTTTCTCGAGCGATGGTGCGCCGCTTCTCTGCGGGCAAGGCGCCCAGTGTGCGCATGTTATGCAGCCTGTCCGAGAGCTTGATGATAACTACCCGCAGGTCCTCAGCCGTGGCCAGCAGCATCTTGCGCAGGTTCTCGACATTGGCTCTGGTCTTCGCCTCTCCAGTGCGAGCCCGGCTCGTGAGTTTGTTCAGTTTCGTAACTCCGTCCACCAGCTGGGCCACCTGGGGACCGAATCTGGCCTCGATGTCGTCCAGCGGAACCCCGCAATCTTCGGTGACGTCGTGCAGCAGGGCCGCGGCTATGGTATCGGCGTCAAGATGGAATTCGACCAGGGCCATAGCCGTGTTCAGGGGGTGCTCGAGATAAGGCTCGCCCGTCTTGCGGGTCTGCCCCTGGTGAGCGTGCGACGCGAATTCGTAAGCCGCCTTCACTGCAGCTATCTCGTCATCGCGCAGGTAAGAGCTAACCCCTTCTATCAGCGCATCTACTTCCATAGTCGTTTTCATGATACTGTAACGAGATGTGTTTAGCAAATTATAGTCAAGCGTGCGGGCTCTGACAAAATCCGGCCTGGCCAGTCTCAGCAATCGCCTGGTGTCAACGTGGGCCGGCTGTCAGGGCCGTGCCGAATACACAGGGGCGGCGCCTAAGGCACTAAACGAGTACAGGAACTTGAAAAGCGGTTGCCGACGGTCTAAAATGGCCTGACCGTGAAGATCTTTGTGCCAGAAGCTACACGCCTGGACAGGTGCTTACGTTTTGAGCTGCAGTTCTGGTTCCTCCGGTCTTCACGCTGTTGAGGTAGCAGGAATTGGCGTTGCACAGCGAACTTCTTCTGGATATCCTTCAATCTGCTCAGGCAGTGGCCGAGCAAGCCGAGGTCTTCTCAGTTGCCTCGCGGACAATGCCGGTACAGTTCGAGGCCAACCGGCTAAAACAGGTTCAGACCAAGGAGCGCAGCAGCGTTGCCGTGCGGATTGTTCGGGAGGGGAGGATCGGTTTTGCCACCGCCAGTGGGGGGAGCAAACTGGATACTCTGGTTGACATGGCCGTGGAAACAGCTCAGTTCGGGGACGCGGCTGGCTTTGAGTTCCCTTCTCCCCGCGGGTACCCGGAAGTGAGGGTTTTCGACTCGGCAGTGGCAGAAACCGCAACGGAGGCGATGATTGAGACGGGTGGTGAGATCATAACCAGGGTCACGAAGTGTGCTCCCGGGGTTGTCTGCGACCTTGAAGTGACCAAAGGGGTAAGCTCCGTCTCCGTGGTGAACTCTCAGGGAGGCGAAGGTGCATATGAAAGAAGCGGGTTCAGCCTAAGCGTGGAGGGCGTTGCGGTCCGGGATACAGATATACTCTTCGTGGGTGACAGCCAGAGCTGGTGTCGGATGCAGGACGCGGATGGTCTGGCGGACAGTGTCATACGGCAGTTAGAGATGGCTAAGGAGACCGCCGTCGTGTCGGCCAGGGTGTTGCCGGTAATCTTAACCCCTCTCGGAGTAGCCAGCGTTCTGCTGAGCCCTCTGGCACTGGCTTTTAGCGGGAGAACCGTCCTTGAAGGCGCTTCCCATCTGCGGGGCAGATTGGGAGAGCAGGTCTTTGACAAAGCGCTTAGCCTGTGGGACGACGCCACTATAGATTATGGTGCAGCTAGCTATCCGTTTGATGATGAGGGGGTGCCGGGCCGGCGTTTGCCGCTGGTCGACAAGGGTGTGGTGACGGGTTTCTTCCTCGATTTGCGGACCGCGGCCTTACTCGGCACAGAGAGCACCGGTAATGGGAGCAGGGTGAGTGGTGGGGCTCCGGTTCCCGCACTGAGCTCCCTGATCGTAGGCGAAGGCGATATGTCCTTTCGGGCAATGGTGGAGGACATGAAAGAAGGGTTGATTGTAGAGCACGTCATCGGTGCCGGCCAGGGCAACCTCCTGGGCGGAGACTTTGGAGGTAACGTCCTGCTGGGATACAAGGTCGAGAATGGCGAAATCGTCGGCAGAGTTAAGGACACTATGATTGCCGGCAACGTGTTCGAGGTATTGGGGGAGCTGTGCGGCATAGGGCGGGAAGCGAGATGGGTTGAGGGGGCTCTGCACACTCCTGCTCTGTATTGCCCTCGTATATCGGTGGCAACCAAGGGAAGCTGAGCGAGATCATGAAAGACGTCATAAAGCTGTATGAAGAACCGACTCCTAAGACTTGTTCCATGCTTGCCTCGTGGCCCGGCATTGGGGATGTGTCTCTGACGGCTGCGCGGTATCTGGTTGATAAGCTGAATGCTGTAGAGATAGGCCAGATCGATCCCCTTACTTTCTTCGAGCCGGTCGGCGTCGCGGTCAAGGACAACGTGGTGGAGAGCCCTCGCTTTCCGGAGAGCAAGTTCTACTACTGGCAGTCCGAGAACGCGGAGAAGGGCCTGGTCATCTTTGTCGGGGAGGAGCAGCCCGTTTCTAAGGGGTATGAGCTGGTCAACTGCGTTCTGGATGTAGCGCAAAAGCTGAAGGTGGCCAAGATATACAGTTGTGCTGCTGCGGTGACACGCGTGCATCATAGTGATGAGATGAATGTCTGGGGGGCAGCGACAACCGCCGGTCTGGTTGACGAGTTGAGCAGTCACAACGTGGTTCTCAGGGGCAACCTGCGCATCGCGGGGTTGAACGGGTTGATCCTGGGGATGGCGAAAGAGAGGGGGATGGAGGGCATCTGCCTGCTGGGTGAAGTTCCGGCGTATGCAACGCAGATAGCCAATCCCAAAGCCTCTCTAGCTGTGCTGGGCATCCTGACCAGGATGCTGGACATTACGCTTGACTTGACCGAGCTTCAGCTGCTGGCGATTCGGGTCGATGAGGAGATGGATCGCATAGCCAAGAGAGTCACTGCGGAGTTCATCGACCAGTTCACCGAGCCGATTTGGGAGCAGGACGAGGATGAAGAGCAGGATGAATAGC
>PWRA01000088.1 GCA_003556385.1 Dehalococcoidia bacterium
ATACCGGGTGTGCCTACAACTCGACGTGAACCTGCATGCCGGTGACGCGATGGTGAGCGCCATGATGAACACTGCGCTCAACTGAGCATCATAGCAGGTCACCGGATATTTGGCACGATACATCGGCCCCGTACGAGCCGGAACCTCGAAGCCGGAGGGCCTTAAGGACCCGACCGCGGCGGAGCATCGTAGCAAAGGATTGTCTTCACAGACACGCCGCAGGCTGTCTGAGAATCAACGGTTATCAATCGCACCGGACGAGCCCATCCTGACCTCCCCACCGAAAGCCTGAACGGCAGGTACGGCTAATGTGCTTCAGCCTCTTCCTTTTCGATGATTCTTTCAGCGTGCTCCAGCACCTCTCGCATGGCGCTTTCACTACATTGGCCAAGCGGTGTCTCGGTCTCAAGAATTCGCCTAGGGATGCGTAGCTCTCTCAGCGAAAATCCCTCCCGCGTCTTAAATCTGCATTTGTCTCTATGTATGTCTTTTCCTATGCGCCTGAGGTCTTCGGTTGCCAGATCAAGACCTGCCAGGCGAAGTGCCTTCGAAACCGTCTCAGGCCCATAGATACCTCTGGCGAAGAAACACACGACAAGACTCGATAGGATTTGTCGCCACCGCTCCTCTTCCAACAGGTTCCGGGCGAGTTCTTCAGCGCCGGGTCGCCTGGCACCTGTATCTTTCTGGTCGATACTATACCCGGCGTTGTCCAGATGGCTGTGTCTGGCTCCAATCAAGACCCCGGCATGCGCTGCCGGGCCGGTGTGGTACCCTGGCATCTCGTTCGCGCCTAACGCTAGAGCATAGTCCTCCCCGCCATACGTCGATGATGCATACTCCACTCCCCGGGCAAGCGCCCTGTAGAACTCATTCGGCTGTTCAACAATAAGCCTTGCGGCATCCATATATCCGTGATGGTCACCCCAGTTTAGCTTCACACCTGATGCTTCGCTTGCAGAGACAATGCCTCTCTTCATCGCCTCGGTTGCCCAGGCCAGTATCACGCCCGTGCTTATGGCATCGATCCCCAGTTTCTCAACCTCGTCCATCAGCTTCAAGAACCCTCGAGCATCAGATATCCCCAACATGGAGCCAAGGGCATAGATGGGTTCGTAATCGTAGGATATCATCGACGTCTTGTAGAAGTAGGACTCATCTTCGTACGGTTCCCTGAGTGCGGCGATGTGGATACATGCCACGGGGCAGTGTGAACAGGCCAGCCGCCTACCCAGGAACTGCTCCGCGAAGGCTTCACCAGAAATCCCGGCAGCTTCTTCGAATCTTGCCTCCTGCAGATTCCTGGTGGGGAGACCACCCATACTATTCAGAACCAGCACATTCTCTGCCGTTCCGAGGTCATGATACTTGCGCATTACAAGTGATTCGACTGCCTTCCTGTAGACCTCTTCATATAGGTGTCTGTATTCTTTCTTATTGCTGACCGGGAGAGAACGCCTGCCGGAGATTACTACACCCTTTAGCTTCTTACTCCCAAACACTGCGCCGAGCCCAAGCCTGCCAAAGTGGCGATAGCTCTCCGCAGTCACGCACGCATAAGAGACAAGCTGCTCGCCGCCCCTACCAATGCGCATGATCGTCCTGATTCCGGCCCCCGGTTCATTTTCCCTGATTATCCGCCCCACCGTGAAGCTACTCTCCATTCCCCACAGTGAAGAGGCGTCCCTGAAATACACCTTCCCGTCATGGATCGCAAGGTAAATGGGGAAATGGCTGGCACCCTTGATCACGATGGCACCGCAACCAGCCATCCTGATAGCAGTAGCACTCCGTCCACCACAGTGACTCTCGCCCAGGTTGCCAGTATGCGGCGACTTGAACATGGCTACGGTCTTTGAGGCAAGAGGGAAGAGTCCCGTCAGGGGGCCTATGGCTAGGATAATCGGGTTTTCACGTCCGAGCGCGTCGCAGCCGGCGGGACACTCCTCATTGAGGAGTCTGATAGCAACGCCAGCCCCGCCTATACACGCCTCAAAGAGGTCCTGTCTCTTTTCCATCCAGTAGGCTTTACCGGTGAGGTCGATATGAAGGACATTGGCCAATGGGTCATCCGGTAGCATTGCCGATTGTACCTCTCTTCACGAACTCCAAGACTCCGTGCGGACAGAACTGCACGCAGTAACCACAATGGACACAGATCATGGGCTTGTTGATCTCATCGTCCCAGAACACTGCACCTAAGATGCACGCATCACGACAGTGCCCACAGCCAATACACCTGGCTGCATCAAGCGCTATCCCTCGCCCCTTTCTTCTCTTGAGCGCGTCAGTCGGGCAGACTGCGACACATGGCGGGTTGTCGCACGCCCTGCAGACGACCACGGTAAACCCTCGTTCCATGCCTCCAATGGACCGGACTCCTATACAGCTTGCCGCCAGTCCGGCCTCGCCCTGTCTTCGGGAACAGGCGAACATGCAGCTCTGGCATCCCACACATCTTTCAGAATCCGCTATCGCCAATCGCATAACCTGTTCCTCAAGACATCCGGGAGCGTCCAGGACGGTTGATCGTCGCTCACAGACTCGCCCCTAGAGACAATGCTCTACATGATAACACAACCACTGCTTATCTACCCGCTGTAACCCCGATACCTTGATCTGTCCGCCTAGACAAGGATGTGCAGCAGGAAGACGGTGCTAAGCCCGAGGTAGATGCTGACTCCCGTGATGTCGGTGATGGTGGTCAGAATGGGCCCGGTCATCATGGCGGGGTCTTTTCCGAGACGCTTGATCAGAAAGGGTAAGGTACCACCAATCACTCCCGCGACCAGGACATTGCATCCCAGGGCAACCCCGGCGATCACTCCTATCGATGGGTTTCCCCTCAACACGAAGGCAATCAGGCCAAACAAGGCACCAAGGGCAACGCCGTTGACCAGGCCAATGGCGACTTCCTTCCGGACTGCCTGCCAGAAGTCACGGATTCTGACCTCGCCGAGGGCAATGCTGCGGATGGCCACCGAGAGCGCCTGAATGCCCACATTGCCGCCCATGTCAGTAATCATGGGCAGAAACGCCGCCAGGATGGCTACCTGGGCAATGGTATTCTCGAAGCCGGAGATGATGGCGACGGCACCGAGATTCAAGAACACGTTCATCGCCATCCACGGCAGGCGGTTCCAGACGGCCCCCAAAGGCGGCGTGAAAAACGACTCATCCGGGCTGCCACCCCCAATCCTGACGAAGCCCCCTGTGACCTCCTGGGTCAACACCTCCATGGCGTCATCAAACGTAATCACGCCAACCAGGATATCGTGTTCATTGAGCACCGGGAGCATCAGGAAGCGCCGGTTGCGCATATGGCGGGCAGCTTCCGCTGCCGTGTCATTGACGTGGACGGCGATCACCCCGCGTGTCATGGCCCGTTCGACGGATTGCTGGGGATTGTAACGCACCAGGTCACGGAGCGAGACCACACCGCGCAGCTTTCCTTCCTCAGTCACGATGTAGACGTAGAACGTGCGCTCATAGCGTGGAGGCGCATACTGTATGAGTGTAATGACCTCCCCGACGGTGGCCGGCAGGTTGATGGCGATGAGGCCAGTGGTCATGATGGCGCCGGCTGTACCCAGGGGATACTTGGCCAGGCCGGACACCATCTGTAGAGTCTCGTCATCGAGGACAGACCGGAGTCGCTCCTGATGCTCCTCGGGTAGTCGCCGGTAGATCGCGGCAGCTTCATCTGCCTGCATGACGGCAAAAACATCCGCCAATTCTTGGGTTTCAAGCCGGGTTACAGCGGCAGCGGCGAACTCGGCTGGCATGGCTCCGACCACCCGGCCAGCAGTACGTCGGTCGAGCAACCGAAGAAGCGGCAGTACGGCATCTTCGGGTGCCTCAGTAAGTACACTGGCCACCCGGGCAGGAGATAGCTCTCTGATAAGACGCCGCGCGTCCTCCAATCGGTGTTCCTGGAGCGCCTGTGCCAGTTCGATGCGGAAAGTATCGAGTTGGGCGGCTTTTATGACTGCCATAAGAATACCTCACTGGCTCTTTTCTTGCCTGCGCCTCAAGCTGAGCCTTGCTCGCCCTGCTAATCCTCACTGCCGCTCCACATGCTGTGCGTGCTCGATCGGCCACGCGCCCCGGTTTCCGCTCTTGCTGTACCGCACACAGCCTGTCGGGCCAGGGCACTCTCAAACCTGTAACGGATAGCAGTGTGAGACTCAACAAACCGGGCAGTTACGTATACAGACCATTTCACGCCGGGTCTCCGGGTGAGCGCCAGGAATTGAGAAAAGGCCGCGGCCCCGGCGGCCCACAGTCAAGGCTTATCCAGCAGCACGTCATCTGCGCGGCGGTCTAACTATGAGCACTGATGACCTGGCATATCTAGCCACACGCTGGGCCACACTACCCAGCAAGAAACCGCGCACCCCGGTAAGGCCTTTGGCGCCGACAGCAATCAAGTCGGCGTTCCGTCGGGCAGCCTCCCGAAGGATCTCCTGGGAAGGGTCACCGCGCGCAACAATGGTTGAAACCATCCAGCGGCCTTTGCGAAGTTGGCTTTCCGCCTCTGCCATCGCTCGCCTAGCGGCCTCCTCTTCACTCTTCTGAAGCTCGGCGATTATCTCCCGGTTTCGTCCCAAGCTCGGAGTGTATGCTTTGACAAATGCTGCAGCAAAAGACTGGAGCACCGTCATGAGAACGACCTCGGCATGGCGCGGGAGCGGCATTTGCAGCAGGAACTGCACTGCCCCATGCGAGTATCTGGAACCGTCGAATGGCACGAGGACGCTGCTGACAGGTCTACTGCGTTTCTTAGCCACGAGCACGCTACAGGGCGCGTATTTGATGACTCTGTAAGCAACTCTGCCCAACAGGAATTCGGAGGCATCGCTTGTGCCCTTGAATCCTACCACAACAAGGTCTGCCCGGATACTGCGACACGCCTTTATGATCTCATCGGCAGGACTCCCTCTATGGGCCATCGTCTCGACGTGTAGCCCCGGGCTGCCTAGAGATTTCGACAGTCTGGCAAGCAACTCTAATGCCGTTTCTTCTTCAGCTTTCCGTACTTCAGTCTTAAGCGCAGCAGAGCATCCCAAGAGGTCAGCTAAGGTATGGCCGCCCAGAAAGATATGCTCCGCAATCACAGTCAGTAGTGTAACTTCAGCTTTCCGCCCGATCTTCAGGGCCTTCACTAAGCTAATGGCGACTTCAGAGTAGGGGGAGCCATCAACTGCCACAAGAATCTTCATATGCATCTCCTCGAATGCGTGGAGCATGATCCGACCCAGGCCTGGGTAGACCGCACTTCAGTTCAGATGCTAGACACATTCTCCTCATCCCGCACTGTCAGACCCATCTCTTCCTCCTGAAATAGATTATCAGAGAAACGCCTATCACCGCCATCGCAATCAGAACGGCGAAATACCCGTACCGCCACTCCAGTTCCGGCATATTAGCGAAGTTCATGCCGTAGATGCCGGCGATGAAGGTCAGAGGAATGAAGATGGTGGCGATAAGCGTCAGCAATTTCATTACCTCATTCATACGGTTGGACACCGAGGAAAGGTAGGTATTCAGCGCGCTCTCGGCCATATCTCTGAGATCCCGTGCAAGCATCTCAATACGCACCAGATGGTCGTAGATGTTGCGGTAATATATTTGAGCCCGCTCGCTTATCAGCGCATATTCTCCACGGCTGAGCCTGTTCACCACTTCACGCTGAGGAATCGTGATCCGCGTGAGCGCCAGTATGCTGCGCTTGAGGTGCATGATGGATACCAGCGTTTCTCTCTTCGGCTCGTGGAGTGCCTCAGCCTCGATGGCGATACTCCTCTCATCCATCTCATCGATAGTAGGCATGATATTATCCACGAGGGAATCGATAATATCGTGGGCGAAAAAATCAGCGCCCCTGCGCATAACGCGTTCGTCTTGGCGAACTCGATCCAGCATGGAAGAGATCGACTTCATCGGTACATCGTGAGTGGTGACGATGTAATTCGCACCCAGAAAGAGAGCCAGCTCCGTTGTCTCTATGATCTCGGAATCGACGTGGTAGTTGATGCCGTGAACGATGATAAACAGGTGATCCCCGAAGTCGTCTATCTTAGGTGGATGCAGGTTCTTGCTCGTACAGTCGGCCACGGCCAGGTGGTGAAAACGGAAGGCTTTCGATAGTAACTCCGCATCCTCATTCGTGACGTCCTGCACATCAACCCAGAGCAAACCCTCGCCGGTTGCCAGGAAGTCCCTGATCTGCTCGGTGCCTAGCTTATCCCATAGTCCACCATCAGGCGCTAGATAGAAAGCACACTGTATCATCATCACCTCCTTGAATGCGGCAAGAGCCGCTAGACAATAGATACTGCCGAGAGTATTCCTTGAGTAGCCTGGCCATGATCGCTCCAGCAGTGCGGCATCCTTTCAGCCTGCGAAGGGTTGCCTTACCAACATAATAGCACAATCCATATCCTGCTATAATGGCGTCAGATCACGCGGCGCTTGCCGAGATCATCCGCGCAGGATAGCGTTAGCGCAAGCATGAGGATGAAAGCGCCGACGGCCACGTAGAGAGAACCTCTTTGACCAGAGTGAACTTGCCCCACCGAATAGGCAGACTCGAAGAGCTCGCCTACAATCTGTGGTGGAGTTGGCACCCACAGGCGCGCGACCTGTTCCGCGCCCTGGACTACCCGTTGTGGCGGCTGAGCGGGCATAACCCGGTCAAGCAACTGCAAGAGACGGGTGAGGATAAGCTAGCTGCAGCGGCGGCTGATCCTGCGTTTCTCCGCCGATATGACTCCGTGATGTCCGCGTTCGATGCCGACATGTCCGGGGAAGGCAGCTGGTTCGCTGCCAAACACCCCGGTCTGTTGACAGGCCCGGTTGCCTACTTCTCGATGGAATTCGCTATACACAACTCCCTCCCCATATACGCCGGGGGGCTGGGAATCCTGGCCGGGGATATGTGCAAGGAGGCATCTGACCTGGGACTGCCTTACGCCGGAGTGGGCTTCACGTATCCCCAGGGTTATTTCCACCAGCACATTTCCGCCCAGGGCTGGCAAGAAGAGGTCTATGAACAACTGGATTTCGACGAAACGCCGATCAAGCCTGTCAGACCGGTCCATGGTTCTGAGCCGGGTAGCCCGTTCGTTGAGGTGCAGTTGAACGATAGGCGTCTATACGCCGGGGTGTGGCAGGTCCGGGTGGGCCGGGTCGACCTTCATCTACTGTCTTGTGATATCGAAGCGAACAGGCCCGAGGACCGTCAGCTGTGCTCCCGCCTATACACTGCAGATCCGGAGGAGCGCATCCAGCAGGAAATCGTGCTGGGAGTCGGTGGGGTGCGTGCCTTGCGGGCACTCGGCATCAGGCCGTCGGCCTGGCACGCCAACGAAGGCCACAGTGCTTTCATGATGATGGAGCGCATCAGGGAGGAGCTAGGGAGAGGTGCTACATTCGCCGAAGCGCTCTCTAAGGTAAAGGCGAGCACCATCTTCACCACCCATACGCCGGTCGCGGCGGGGCACGACGTCTTTCCCGTCTCTCTCGTCGAGAAATACTTGCATCCCTACTGGGAATCGCTGGGAATCAGCCGGGAGGCCTTTCTGGAACTGGGACGACAGGACAGCGGAAGCGACCAGGCATTCAACATGACTGTGCTTGCTCTAAGGATGGCCGACCATCGAAATGCTGTGAGCGAGCTTCACGGAAGAACCGCACGAAGAGCCTGGCATGGACTGTGGCCCCAGTTAGAGGAAGACCGAACACCTATATCCAATGTCACCAACGGGATTCACGTACCCACCTGGGTTGCTCCGGAGATGGGCCGGCTTTACGAAAGGCACCTGGGTCGCGACCTGTCGGTGAGATATGATGATACCGGCCTTGCGACGTCCGTCCCGAGCATCCCCGACGAGGCACTCTGGACAGCGCGCCGCATCCTCAAACGCAAGCTAATAGGCGCCATGATAGAGCGGGCACGGCAGTGCTCCACAGAACGTGAATGCACAGCCCGGCAGGTACTGGCTATGGGGGCGCTGCTGGACCCGAATGCTCTCACCATCGGCTTCGTACGCCGCTTTGCCGAGTATAAGCGGCCGCAGCTGGTCTTCCACGACATAGAACGTGTCAAGCGGATTGTTACAGACAGATGGCATCCGGTGCAGATAATCTTCGCCGGCAAGTCTCACCCCGCCGACCTGCCGTCGAAGCAGCTCCTTCAACATGTATACACCCTGGCTACCGACCGCGAGTTCCAGGGACGCATAGCATTTGTTGAAGATTATGACATGCACATTGCTCACTATCTGACCCAGGGGGTAGACGTCTGGCTGAATACTCCCCGCCGACTGCGAGAAGCGTCCGGTACGAGCGGCATGAAGGCAGCGGTAAACGGCGTCCTCAATCTGAGCATCCGGGACGGCTGGTGGTACGAAGGATATAACGACTCCAATGGCTGGGCTATCGGCGACACGGTCGAACCATACGACCCCGGCGAGGAAGATAGGGCGGACGCCGAGTCCCTCTATCGCCTCCTGGAAGAGGAAATCGTGCCCCTGTATTACCGGAGGGACAGGGCAGGGGTGCCTCACGACTGGCTACGTGTGGTCAAAGAGGCGATCGGCTCGATTGTGCCCGTCTTCTGCACCCGGCGCATGGTGAAGGAATACGTCGAGCAGATGTACCTGCCGGCCGCCCCCGGGGAACCCGAGCCTGAGGACGACTTCGGGAAAGAGAGTAGACCCGGTCAGCTTTAAGGGCTACAATAACAGTCAACAGCGGATGGCACACAGATGAAACGAGTACTGGCTCTTATCCTCGCCGGCGGAGAAGGGAAAAGGCTGAGCGTACTGGCACGAGGGCGTGCCAAGCCGGCAGTCCCCTTCGCCGGCAAGTATCGTATCGTCGACTTCGTCCTGAGCAACTGCGTTAACTCCGGAATCGACAGGGTAGCAGTCGTACCGCAGTACAATCCGCGCTCGCTGGCCCGCCACATCGGCGTCGGCAAGGCCTGGGACCTGGACCGTGTGGTGGGAGGCATCACACTACTCTATCCGTTCGTGAGCACCAATGGAGAGTTGCACTGGTACCGAGGAACCGCCGAAGCCGTTTACCACAACCTGGGCTTCATAGAGGATAGCCGGGCGGATGACGTTCTCATCCTCTCGGGAGACCACGTCTACACCATGCGGTATGAAGCTATGATCGAGTCTCATCGCCAGCAGGGCAGTGACATCACGATCGGCGTCACAGAGGTGCCGTTGGCCGAAGCCAGCCGCTTTGGCATAGCTGTCCTGGAGGATGACAGGGTGGTTGCTTTTGAGGAGAAGCCCAGTCAGCCAACGTGCAACCTCGCTTCGATGGGCATCTATGCCTTCAAGAAGGACGTCCTTTGCGAGGTCCTGGAGGAAGCTCATAGTCGCGGGTTCCAGGATTTCGGCAGCCAGATCATCCCCAA